>DUVG01000188.1 GCA_012841175.1 Clostridium sp. | reverse complement strand
TTTCACAACTTATATAAAAAGCATTCATATCAACAAGAAAAATTACTTTTTGCATAAAAACGTCCTACCTTAAAGTTTAATCTATATTTAATTTTAATGAAAAAGAAAAAAATAATCAACAATAGCTTCAGATTCCCAAGAAGACTATTAAATTACCAAGACAAAATGCCTTATATAGTTACAAAAACAGAAGGGATTGTAAGAAAAAATCCACTTACAATCCATCTAAGTTTTAGGCCTTTTCTAAATCACTAATACTAATTTCTCTCGAATGGTGAGTGTGACTCCAGTCTTTGTTGTTTTTAGTCAAAAACCCCTGTATAGTAATAGGAATCCATGTGAGACAGTAAAATGGATAAACTAAAAATCCTAATAACACTTTAGGACTAAATTTTCTTTCAGCTAAAATTATAAATGGGCCATATAAAAATTGCAGTATGACAAATATAGACCAAACTTCTGCAGGAAACAAATACTTTAATGTAAAAAAAGGAGATTCAGGAAAAACTATTTGTACCCACATCATTATTGTTATTAGACCTATAAATATTAATCTTATAGGCTGAAACATATAGATGGCACAATCAAAGGATATAAGGTCACCATTTTTAAAAGCTTTTTTAAAAAGTGGTCCTAAAAACCTGCTTGTGCAATCAGCATGTCCCTGCATCCACCTTTTTCTTTGATTCCAGGATTGTTTTAATGTCAATGGTTTTTCATCATAAACCACTGCATTATGAGCCCATGCAACTTTCATGTCTTTTAGTACAAGCTTCATTGTAAACTCCAAATCTTCTGTAAGACATGTAGCACCCCAGCCAATTTTTTTTAAAACATCAGTATCTATGCAAAAGCCTGTACCACAAAGGCCACAACTTAATCCTAAATAATATCTAGGAAGCTGAAATATCCTGTTAGACAGCCAAAAAGCAATGGAATAAGAACATGTTATCCATGAATCATAAGGGTTTTTGCTGTCTATATATCCTTGTACAACTTTATGGCCTCTGCATAGCTGTTTGTTCATTTCCAATAAAAAATTAGATGAAACAAGATTGTCTGCATCAAAAACACTGATGGCATCATATTTTTTATCCATTGCAAATATTTTTTCAAACATCCACTCTAATGCGTGTCCTTTTCCCCTAAGAGTAGAATTAAATCTTTTGTATACGATAGCACCGTGTTTTTCTGCTATTTCCGCCGTTTTGTCAGTACAGTTATCCGCAATGACAAACACATCAAATAAATTTCTAGGATAATTCTGCTTAAAAAGGCTGTCAATTATATGGGTTATTACTTTTTCTTCGTTGTGGGCAGCTACAATCAGTGCAAATCTTTTATTAGGAAAAAAATCTTTATTTTGGTATGTCTTACGATTTAACCAGCCAAAAATAGATATTCCAAAAAAATAACATCCTGCGGTAAATATTATCACCTGTATTAGCTGTGTCGTATGGAAAATCACACTGTTTATTTGTGATAACATTTTACTCCTCCAATTAATCATTTGTATCCTCTTGAATTTCTTTATTATTTTGTACTTAATAATAGAAAATATTTATGATTATTTAATTTTTAAAAATGTTATGTTATGCTATAAAAAGCACATACAAAAAGGAAAGGATGGCTGGGAAAAAAATATGCCGAAGAAAAAAACATTTTTTATTTGTCAAAGTTGTGGTTATGAATCAAGAGGATGGCTGGGTAAATGCCCTGGATGTAGTCAATGGAATACTTTTACAGAAGAAATAGAACAATTAGTAGGCAAAAAAAGCCAGGAAGCCTTTTTATCTAATATAAAGCCTATAAATTTAAATGATGTTCAAGTAGAAAAAGAGGATAGATACAAAACAGGTATGAAAGAGATGGATAGAGTGCTTGGTGGAGGGATAGTAAAAGGCTCTCTTGTACTTGTAGGAGGAGACCCGGGTATTGGAAAATCAACTCTTCTTTTGCAAATATGTGATAAAATCAAAGAAGATCCCAAAATTATATATATTTCTGGAGAGGAATCTATAAAGCAAATTAAAATAAGAGCCGATAGATTAGGTGTAAGCAATTCAAATCTATTAATGGTGTCTGAAACTAATTTTAAAATTGTTCATTCTTTATGTGAGATGGAAAAACCCAATTTAATAATTATTGATTCAATACAAACTATGTTTAATGAAGAATTATCGACAGCACCAGGGAGTATAAGTCAGGTTAGAGATATTACTGCTGGTCTTATGAGGATTGCTAAAAGCATGAATATAGCAATAATTATTGTTGGTCATGTGACCAAAGAGGGTTCTATTGCAGGTCCAAGGGTTTTAGAACATATGGTGGACACGGTATTGTACTTTGAAGGAGAAAGACATTTAAGTTACAGAATTTTGAGGGCTGTAAAAAATAGATTTGGCTCTACAAATGAAATTGGTATATTTGAGATGAAAGATGTGGGACTTGTTGAAGTAGATAACCCGTCTAAGATTATGATTTCTGGAAGACCTGAAAATGTACCTGGATCAGTTGTAGTATCTAGCTTAGAAGGAACACGTCCTATGCTCATTGAGATACAGGCCCTTGTGTGTCCAACAAGCTTTGGAATGCCAAGGAGAATGGCCACAGGGGTTGACTACAATAGAATCACTTTATTAATGGCAGTTCTTGAAAAAAGAGTGGGCATGCAACTTCATAATTTTGATGCATATGTTAATGTTGTAGGTGGGCTTAAAATTGACGAACCAGCATGTGATTTGGGCATTGTTGCAGCTATTGCATCTAGTTTTAGAAATGTTTGTGTTGATATAGATACTGTTTTAATTGGAGAAGTGGGATTAACAGGTGAAGTTAGAGCTGTTAATCAGGCAGATAAGAGAGTTATGGAGGCTATGAGAATAGGTTTTAAAAAATGCATAGTTCCTCGAGGAAATGTAGAAGTTATTAAGAACATGAAAGAAGTTAATAATATAGATATTATAGGTGTGGAAAATGTACAGGAAGCATTGAATATAATTTTGCAGTAGGTTGTTATAATATTAATCAAGAATTTTCTGGAGGGGTACACTATGGAGAATATAAAAGAAGAAAAATTACTTGAGCTGTTAAAAATGCTTGCTCCAGGCACAGCCTTAAGAGATGGCTTAGAAAACATTTTAAAAGCTAGAACAGGTGCTTTGATTGTTATAGGGGATTCGCCAGAAATTATGAGTCTTATAGATGGTGGTTTTTTCATTAACAAGGAATATTCTCCTGCTCATTTATATGAACTTGCAAAAATGGATGGTGCAATTGTATTAAGTAGAGATTTAAAAAAATTATTATATGCAAATACACTGCTTATTCCTGACCCTAAAATATCAACTGATGAAACAGGAACAAGGCATAAAGCAGCACATAGAGTGGCAAAACAAACAGGTGAGACTGTTATAAGCATATCACAAAGAAGAAATGTTATCACAATATACAAAGGGCTTATAAAATATATTTTAAAAGATACATCAGTTATATTAAACAAAGCTAATCAAGCTATGCAGACACTGGAAAAATATAAAGCAGTTTTAGATAGAGCAGTTAATAATTTAAGCGTTCTTGAATTTGAAAACATTGTAACATTAGACGATGTTGCTTTTGTAATTCAGAGGACAGAAATGGTATTAAGAGTTGCTTCTGAAATTGACAGATATATTTGTGAATTAGGAAATGAAGGAAGACTTATAAGTATGCAGCTAGAGGAGTTATTAGCCAACATTGACAATGATGAGGTATTAATAATTGAGGATTATATGGAAAGAGAGGATATGTCCGCAAAAGAAATTCAAGAAAATTTAAGGTTGCTATCTTTTGATGAGCTTATGGAGATTGAAAAAATATGCAAGCTCCTGGGTTATAATGGCAATTTTGATGCTTTTGAGACAGCCATATATCCTAAAGGATATAGATTGCTAAGTAAAATTCCTAAAGTTCCTATGACAGTAACAAGAAACTTAGTTGATAAATTTTTAAATTTTCAAGGAATTTTAAATGCATCAATTGAGGAACTTGATGATGTTGAAGGAATTGGAGAAGTCAGAGCAAGACTAATTAAAGAGGGACTAAGAAGAGTCCAAGGACAACTATTTTTAAATGCTAAAAAAATGTAACACAAAAAAGAATAGTTTGACATTTAAAATTTAAACTTTAGATAGACTTTAGATTGCTAGATTATAATTTTTTATCTTAAATTATATTTTCCTAGCATCTTTATTCTGTCAAGCTCTTTTAGTATAATATCATACAAATTCAAATCAAGAGTGTTACATATTGAGGCTAAGTAAAATAGATTCCTTCCAATGTCTTTTTCAACATAGTCTCTACAGTTTTCGCAAAGGTTTCCTTCTAAGTGAGTATTCATTAAATTTCTAACTTCATCAAAATCAGCATCAATAAAACTAACTTGTTTTTCAGCATTAACTTTTACACAACCACATTGGGTGATGGATTTAATAATACCACGATTAACTCTAGCATTTGAATCTTGAAATTTAGTAATAAGATCTAGAATACTTTTGTTTCTTATTAAAAGTTCTCCAACGGTAAATTGGAATTGATCTACCATTATGTCCTTCAATATGATTCACTCCTTAGATGTATTGTTTAACAACAGAATTCTCAAAAGGTATTAATTATTTAAGATACTAAACTGATACCCCTATTATAATTGTTTGAATAACCTTTTGTCAATGAAAATTAAACTGGATAAACTTAACATTTCAAGCTTCAAATATTCCATCCATTAATTTCCGAGCACAATATTGCACCAAAAATATTTTCATTTATGTATTTATTGTCCTCACATATTTCTTTTTACATTTAATTCTTTTCTGCTTAAGTATGTAACAGGTAAAAATTTTTTTATCTAAAGATATTTATCATAATTACCGAAAAATAATGTGATAAAGAACATTATATCGTATTTTTAGAAGTGTTAAAAGGTAAATTAAAAAGTGTGAAATAAATTATAATAGGAAACGAGGGATTAAAATGATGTGGAAAGACAAGTATAAAATAGGCGTAGAGCTAATTGATAAGCAGCATGAAGAACTTTTTAGACGCGTGTCAGAT
>DUVG01000187.1 GCA_012841175.1 Clostridium sp. | reverse complement strand
TAAAAGTTATTCCGCTGTTTACATAAGAAAGATCATCGTTGCTAAGTGTATATGTCGCTCCTAACTGTGCCATCACAATCAGGCGTTCTAAAAACAAGAGTAACATTACGACTAATATCCACTTTTCGTTAATAAAAAAATTTTTCGTATTCGTTTTTAAAGTTGTAAACCCTAATTCCATTGGGGCAAGCCCCCCCTAATATTAGTGAAGCATTAATATAATTATTGCCATATCTGACGGACTAATGCAAATATCACCATAAATTGTATTCTAAATATCCGGTAAACTTATTAATCCTTTACTATAACGATAACAGATTTTAGTAAGTATCATAAAGGAACGCCTCATAAAATTCTAATTCCATTAAAGTTTATATCGTTTCCCTTTTTGTTAGCCCCCTTCTGCCACTTTTAAGATTGATACCCTCAAATCCAAATCCTCGTAATACTTTTAATGGAGCAGGTACCGGAGAATCCATAAGTGATTCATACCTATGGAGATTACATGAACTCAAAGCAATTATCATGGGGTCTCGATTATTAACAATAACATAGAGCGGTATTGATATATGCAGGAAATATTATCATGTCTGGGCTATTCTGATATGGGGAACCGCCGCTCCAGCTCTATGAAATATAAACTCTCATACTCTTTGTCTAGAGATGTAATTATCCTTTCCACCAAATCGAACAGACTGATTAAATCTTCTTTTACGTTATCTTTTTTGAGAAAGAGCCTACACTGGGTTGGCTTTTTGCAGACATATAATAGATATTAGAATTTATAATATAAATGTAACGCGTAAATGGGTCCGAGAAATCGCCCTTCCAGAGTCCTTGTAGATCTTCTTTTTGAACAAATGCCTGAACTTGAGCAATTGGTGTAGTTGTAACAATTATATTTTCTGTATTTCTTCTCGTTGATGTGCAGCCATATAATAGAAGTATTATACCTACATAAGCAAATAGAGTTTTATTATTTTCCATAAATAGAACCCCCTTTCATTTAGTAGCACTTTCCGCACGGTGAGGCAGTGCAACAGTAATGACCCTAGAGCACGCCTGAAGCGTAAAAAGTGTTAGACGAAGTGAATTTCCTAATCCAGCGGTTTTTATCTATTACGGTCTTTGGCAATACAACTATGATAGAACTCAAAATATGAATTTAAAGTTTCAAAACACCTTTCACTCAATTCATGAATATCGTCTTTACCAATAGATTTTAATAGTGTTTCAATTTTTGTAGTTCTTGGATGTAGAATAAACTCGTATTCAATCTTCTCCGGTGCCACTCCATCAATTGGCTGATTATTCTCATCATATGCTACTATACTCATTCCAGAAGGAATCTTTTCCGAAAAAGGATCACCTAAGCCCCATGTTACAGTAGGAACCATATAACCATATAATTCATTTCCGTTTTCATCTTCATATACTTCAGAAATATAATACTGGCTTTCTCGAACATTTATAACAACAGGAAATTCATGATAATCTGTACGTCGCAACTCTTTGAATAGCTCAGTAATTTCGTTCCATCCAGTAAAACTTGATGCACTCCACTCTTTTCCGGTTAAAGATTTGTACTCCTTACGCATTGATTCAGTAAGCTGCTGTGTTAATGTTAAAAACTTTCCAAAAGCTCTCCTTATGGCAACTGGTACTTTTCGATTATTCTTTAATTCTTCTAACGCTGCTTTCAGATCACCAAAGATCATCTTTGTATCAGAAAATTGCATAAAATCGCCTCTCTTCTTCAAGACGGATACCCAGAAGGTTAAATTTCGTCTAACGTACCGCTTTCACGACGTCAAATGAACCGGACCATCGGAACTTTGCCCTTTAGTAGAGTTCGCGCTCGATGATATTGTGTGGAAGCAGTGGCTGATAAGCATGCTCGAAACTTGAAAATGTTGTTATATGACATGGGAGATTCCTATGAGTCACAAGAATAAAGTTTAATTTACTTTGGTGTCTGTTCTTTAAAATATAATTCTATGTAACCACATTTTTCGCAGACATACGCTATCGTTGGTGTATATGGTTCCTGATAAGGTGAACGAGGCGGATTGTTAATCTCATCGCTATAGATTGAGATTTTTGATATAACATTAGCCTTTTTCATCGCGTAATTACATTTTATACATTTCATAAAGACATCTCCTCATTAAAATTAATTGACTAGCTAAACTGCTATTTCTATTCCATTAGAGAATTCATTCCACTTTTTCTCAAGTAAAACTTTATTTTCAGAAACCCATATCTTAGCCATTTTTAATTGTGCTGGCGCAATTTTGCCTTTCTGAGCTAAGATTTCCCCAGTTTCAATGGCTATTGACAAAGAGGCACTTGAAGTTGATACATGGAGATGCGGAATATTATGTCCTTGTTCCTTAGACCTAATCTCAAAACGAATCCCGTCTAATTTTTCAATCTGAACAAAATCACTAATATTTCTCAGAATAACAACCCATTGTTTAAGCATATTTAACTCACTCTGATTCATAGTAAATTCCTCCATTGGTATCTTTACCTTCCATGTCATATAAATATAACTAGCGCATTTACGAAACGGATGTCTGCAAAGATGCCATAAAAAGAAGATAAACGAAGGCTGAACCGATAATTATGCAGTATTTATATAACCTCATTATAATAAACTTTGATAATAATTCCAATAACTTCTTTTAAAAGTATAGATTTCAAGCAGAATGGTTTCATATAACCTAAAATTTTTCTATGTGTACCCACTTGCAGAGAGCCAAATGTACCACAGATTACTTCAACAAACATCAAACAAACATCAAATAAAACAGGCGTAACCCCCGTAATCTCAAGCCATTTGCCGTAATCTCTTGTCCAAGTAAACATCAAATAAACATCAACTTGTAGGTTTTCGAGAAAAATCAAGATAAAGCAAAACCGCCTGTTCTGCTGAACAAGCGGTTTTCAATGGTTGCGGAGGAGG
>DUVG01000186.1 GCA_012841175.1 Clostridium sp. | reverse complement strand
TTGAATACAGTGCAAGTTCTTGAGGTACATACCCAATATTTTTTTTAATATGCTGCTTACTTTTTGTTATACTCTTCCCATCTACAATAATATCTCCACTTTGAGCTGTTGATATAGTTGCTAAAATAGAAAAAAATGTTGATTTCCCAGCTCCATTAGGTCCTACTATGCCTAATATCTCTCCTCTTTTTATTTCAAAGCTTATTCCTTTTAGTGCTTCTATATTTCCATAATTTTTTTTTATATTATCTACTTTTACAATGGTTTCTAATACCATAACTAAACTCCTTTTAAATAGCCTCTATATTTCACCCTTTATATATTAACACATTTCTTTAGTTCATCAATAATATAATATAAAAATTTCTATTTATTTTCAAAAACTGCTTTGTAATTTAGTACAATTAATGGTATTATTATAATAAGTAAATAATATTATTTTTAGGGGGGGACTGTTTTATGAAATCAACAGAATATAATAAACTCATTAGGGACAAAATGCCTAAATATATAGAACAAAGGGGCCAAAAAGCTATTATTGAAAAATTAAGAGACACTGATATGATTTTTTATTTAAATTTAAAATTAAGAGAAGAGCTGACAGGATATGAAGATGATAGAAGTGTAGAAAAAATAGCTGATATCGTTGAAGTATTGTATGCCATTCTAGATTATAAGGGTGTATCTCTTAACAAATTTGAAAAGATTCGTGCTAAAAGAGCAAATACACTAGGAAAATATAAAGAAAAGCTTCTTCTAAAAGAGGTTATAGAAGAAAATTTATCTGACGCTTCCTCCCAGTAACAAGCGCCAAAATATTATTTTACTTTATAATCACAAAATTTATCTTTAGAAAATTGATACATTGCTATTCCTATTGATATAGGCAAGTTTAGTGAGTCTATTTTTTCAGAATGATTTATCCTAATGCTTTTGCCGTAATTTTGAAACTCATCATCTAATCCAGATGATTCATTTCCAAAAACTAAAGAATATAAAGGTGTATTATATCCATTAAAATCCTGCAAACTGTATTTACCATCCAGCATAAATGTAAATACTTCATGATGTTTAAAAGAATTTAAATAGTCCTCAAAGGAATTAAAGTATTGAAAATTAATATTAAATATCGCTCCCATTGAAGCTCTTACCACCTTCGGATCATAAATATCAACACCAGGACTTATAATTGCTAAATTATCTATTTCAAAACCTAAAATGGTTCTTATAATAGTTCCAAGATTGCCCATGTTACTTGGATTCACCAATACAACATGGGGTTTATTTTCATTAAGGCTTAAATTATATTTTTTAAACAGTCCTATAACATAGCAATTATCTTTTGGACTCAAACGATTTATCAGCTTATCATTTATTTGAACTCCCACATTTAACTTATTACATTCTTCAATTAATTTTATATAAACATCATTATCAACAAAACTTGCACTTACTATAACTTTCAAAACCATATCTGGCTTAGCATTAATTAATTCAATAGTGGGAAATGCCCCTAAAGTATAGGAATAATTTAAATTTTTATTGTATTTTTTTAGTTTTTGATTTTCAGTCATATTAAACTCCTCTTGTTTTTATTAACTTAAGTTTTAAATTCTATTTATACTTTTCTTATTTTATTTCCATTTATTTTATCATATTTTATATACCTTTTCTACTACTACAAATTCCTATCTTTTATAGTTTTATTAAAAAATCCCAATGATTTTTGCTGATATAGCTAAAAAATTAAAATAATATATGGAAAATATAGTTCAACTTTGCTAGAATATTAATTGACCTAAAAAGCTGCAAGACATATAATAAAAACAATAGGTGAATTTAATTTTTAAATTGCCATAAGCAATTCAAATTATTTTTAAAGGATGTGAAGATATGTCTGAACAACTAAAGCAAATGGCGGAAAGAATAAAAGCGCTTAGAGAAGTTGCTGATGTATCCGTTGAAACTCTTTCAAAGGATATTGGTATATCTGCAGAGGCTCTAAGAAAGTACGAAAGTGGTAATGAAGACATACCGGTAAGTGTTCTTATTAGTATTGCAAACAGATTTAATATTGAGCTTGCAGTTCTTCTAACAGGAGAAAATCCAAGGCTTCATAATTATCTAGTTGTTAGAAAAGGAAAAGGCTTAAACGTAGAAAGAAGAAAAGAATATCATTATCAAAATCTTGCCTACAATTTTGTTCACAAAAAGGCAGAACCCTTTTTAGTAACAGTAGCCCCTGAATCAGAAGAAACTCCAATAAGCTATAATTCCCACGTGGGACAAGAGTTCAATTATATACTAGAGGGTACTGTCAAAATTTTTATAAATGACCATGAACTAATTCTCAGTGAAGGAGATTCAATATACTTTGACTCTGGAAATAAACACGCCATGAGGGCTTTAAATGGTAAAACTGCTAAATTTCTTGCAATAATTTTATAGAAGAGAGGTTTAATAAATGTTAAGTAAATTTGTTTCACAAACTGATTTTAATTCCTATGAGGAGTTTGTCAAATCTTTTAAAATCTGTGTGCCAGACAATTTTAACTTTGCTTATGATGTAGTAGATGAAATTGCATCTACCACACCTGAAAAGATTGCAATAGTTTGGTGCAACGATAAGGGAGAAGAGGCTGTATTTACATTTGGACAGCTGAAATACTACAGTGACAAGACAGCAAACTTTTTTAAAAATGCAGGAATCAAAAAGGGAGATCCTGTAATGTTAATTTTAAAAAGAAGGTATGAATTCTGGTTCTGTATACTTGCTCTTCACAAGCTAGGAGCTGTATGCATACCTGCTACACACCTTCTTACTTCTAAAGATATTATTTATAGAAACAATGCTGCTGATATCAAGATGATAGTAACTGTTAATGAAGAAGAAGTTATTAAGCATGTTGAAAATGCACAGGAAGAATCTCCAACTTTAAAATCCAAAGTATTAGTTGGAGGCAGCCGTGATGGCTGGTATAATTTTAATTCTGAACTGGAAAAAGCTGATGAAAACTTTGTAAGACCAACTGGAGAAGA
>DUVG01000185.1 GCA_012841175.1 Clostridium sp. | reverse complement strand
GTCTGGATCCATATGGAATCAAATAAGTCTTTGCTTCTCCATCTTCTGAAGTGACAACAGCTTCTCTTTTTTTCTTTGACTCAACAATCTTAACAGTTCCTGGTATTTCAGATATAATTGCAAGTCCTTTTGGTTTTCTAGCTTCAAATAATTCCTCAACACGTGGAAGACCTTGTGTAATATCATCTCCCGCAACTCCACCTGTATGGAATGTTCTCATCGTAAGCTGTGTACCAGGTTCTCCTATAGATTGTGCTGCAATAATTCCTACTGCTTCACCTACATTACATTCTTCACCTGTTGCAAGGTTTGCACCATAACATTTTGCACAAACACCATATTCTGCATGACAAGTGAGTACCGATCTGATTTTGACTTTTTTAATACCCGCTTCTATTATTTTTTCTGCATCTTCATCAGTTATAAGCTTATCAATGTCAACAATTATTTCGCCTGTTTCTGGATGGATAATACGGGAAGCAGGATATCTGCCCACCAGTCTTTCATGTAGTGGTTCTATTACTTCATTTCCATCTTTAATATCTGAAATTTCTATTCCTTTTCTTGTTCCACAGTTTACTTCTCTAACTATAACATCCTGACTCACGTCAACAAGACGTCTTGTAAGATAACCTGAGTCGGCAGTTCTTAATGCAGTATCTGCCAATCCTTTTCTAGCTCCGTGAGTTGATATGAAAAACTCCATAACATTAAGTCCTTCACGGAAATTTGCCTTGATTGGAACTTCAATGGTCTTACCCTGGGTATCTGACATAAGTCCTCTCATTCCGGCAAGCTGTTTAATCTGGTTGATGTTACCTCTTGCTCCTGACTGAGACATCATGTAAACAGGGTTAAATCTATCCAAATTATCAATAAGAGCCTGAGTTATATTTTCAGATGCTTCTGTCCAAGCTGCTATAACTGAATTATATCTCTCTTCATTTGAAATAAGCCCTCTTTTATACTGCTTTATTATTTTTTCAATTTTTTCTTCTGTCTCTTTAATATATTTTGCTTTTACTTCAGGTATTACCATATCAGATACACTTATGGTAATAGCTCCCTTTGTTGAATATTTAAATCCTAATCCTTTTATATCATCTAAAAGAATAGCTGTTTTAGTAGTTCCATGTACTTTTATACACCTGTCAATTATTTTTCGAAGCTCATTTTTTCCTACAAGGAAATTTACTTCAAATTCAAAAGCAGTATCAGGATTGTTCCTGTCTACAAATCCTAAATCCTGAGGAATTGCTTCATTAAACAGTACTCTTCCAACTGTAGTCTCAACTATTTTAGTTTTTATCACTCCATCAACTACTCTTTCATTTCTTACTTTAATTTTTGAATGAAGAGCTATATCCCCATTATCATATGCCATTATCGCTTCTTCTGGAGAAACAAATATTCGTCCTTCTCCTTTTTCTCCTTTTTTTTCAATGGTCATATAATAAGATCCTAAAACCATGTCCTGAGTAGGAACAGCAACAGGTTTTCCATCCTGTGGCTTTAATAAGTTATTAGCTGAAAGCATTAAAAATCTTGCTTCTGCCTGTGCTTCAGCAGAAAGTGGTACGTGAACAGCCATCTGGTCACCATCAAAGTCTGCATTATAAGCAGTACAAACTAAAGGATGAAGTTTTAATGCTCTACCTTCCACCAGAACAGGTTCAAATGCCTGAATTCCAAGTCTATGAAGAGTTGGAGCACGGTTTAAAAGCACAGGATGTTCTTTAATTACTTCTTCTAGTACGTCCCATACTTCTTCCTTTACCCTTTCTACCATTCTTTTAGCACTTTTTATATTATGAGCAAGGTCATCATTAACCAGCTTTTTCATTACAAAAGGTTTAAATAACTCTAAAGCCATTTCCTTTGGAAGACCACATTGGTATATTTTAAGTTCAGGACCCACCACTATAACAGAACGACCTGAATAGTCAACACGTTTTCCTAGTAAGTTTTGACGAAAACGTCCTTGCTTACCCTTTAACATATCTGATAAAGACTTTAAAGGTCTGTTTCCAGGGCCTGTTACCGGTCTTCCTCTTCTTCCATTATCAATCAATGCATCTACCGCTTCTTGGAGCATTCTTTTTTCATTTCGAACAATTATATCTGGAGCTCCTAAATCCAAAAGTCTCTTTAACCTGTTATTTCTATTTATAACTCTTCTATAAAGGTCATTAAGGTCAGAAGTAGCAAACCTTCCTCCATCTAGTTGAACCATTGGTCTTAATTCTGGAGGTATTACCGGAATTACATCTAAAATCATCCATTCTGGTTTGTTTCCTGACTGTTTAAAAGCCTCAACAACTTCAAGACGTTTAATTGTCCTTACTCTTTTTTGTCCAGTTGTTTCTTCAAGTTCAGCTCTAAGTTCTTTAGACAATTTCTCTAAATCTATTTCCTCTAGAAGTTGCTTAACTGCTTCTGCACCCATTGATGCAGTAAACTTCATTCCAAACTTGTCTATGCTGTCTCTGTATTCCTTTTCAGTAAGAATTTGTTTTTTAGATAAAGGAGTCTGGCCTGGATCAATAACTACATATGATGCAAAGTATAATATTTTTTCTAATGCTCTAGGGGACATATCCAACAATAGCCCCATTCTGCTAGGAATTCCTTTAAAATACCATATGTGAGAAACAGGCGCAGCTAATTCAATATGCCCCATCCTTTCTCTTCTCACCTTTGAACGCGTTACTTCAACTCCACATCTATCACAAATAATACCTCTGTATCTTATTCTTTTATACTTGCCACAGTAGCATTCCCAATCCTTTTGGGGTCCAAATATTCTTTCACAAAACAGACCATCTCTTTCAGGCTTTAATGTTCTATAGTTTATGGTCTCAGGTTTTTTTACTTCTCCCCGGGACCATTCTCTTATCTTTTCTGGAGAAGCCAAACCTATCCTCATTGAATCAAAATTATTTAGTTCAAACACGGCCAATTCTCCTTTCTTTATATTTCTTCACCATCAAGGCTATCTTCTAACTCGGCATCTGCAAACAAATCTTCATCAAGATTATTTTCTATATCATCAGCTCTAATAACTTCACTAATGTCTGAAAAATCCAATTCATCTAAATCGTCACCTAGATCGTCATTTAACTCAACGTCTAAATCACCATCTAAGACTTGGTCATCTTCACTTTCAAACTCACTTAAAATAGTCCCATCTTCTCTTCCTTCTATGTTTACATTTAGCTCTTCTAAGTCATCATCTACCGATTCTTTTATTGCTATTTCTTCTTGCTCTTCTGAGTAAACTTTTACATCTAAAGCAAGACTCTGAAGCTCTTTAATTAAAACTTTAAAGGACTCTGGAATTCCAGGCTCTGGGACATTTTCCCCTTTTACTATGGCTTCGTATGTCTTAACTCTTCCGGTAACGTCATCTGATTTAACTGTCAGTATTTCCTGTAATGTATATGCAGCACCATAAGCTTCAAGAGCCCACACTTCCATCTCTCCAAATCTCTGACCTCCAAATTGTGCCTTACCACCTAGAGGTTGCTGAGTTACAAGTGAATATGGTCCAGTTGAGCGTGCATGTATTTTATCATCAACAAGATGGGCAAGCTTCAACATGTACATATATCCCACTGTGACTCTGTTTTCAAAAGGCTCTCCAGTTCTTCCATCATACAGAATTGTTTTTCCGTCTTCATTTAAATCAGCCTTTTTCAAAGTTTCAATTATATCTTCTTCAGTAGCTCCATCAAATACAGGAGTTGCTACTTTCCATCCTAAAGCTTTTGCAGCATATCCTAAGTGAACTTCTAACACCTGACCTATATTCATACGAGAAGGAACCCCTAGAGGGTTTAACACTATTTCAAGTGGTGTTCCATCTGGTAAAAATGGCATATCCTCTTCTGGCAGAATTCTTGAAATAACACCTTTGTTTCCATGCCTTCCTGCCATTTTGTCCCCAACAGATATCTTTCTCTTTTGAGCAATATAAACTCTAACAAGCTGATTAACTCCTGGTGACAATTCGTCCCCATTTTCTCTTGTAAATACTTTTACATCTACAATTATACCTGATTCACCATGAGGTACACGTAAAGATGTATCTCGAACTTCTCTTGCCTTTCCTCCAAAAATAGCTCTTAAGAGTCTTTCCTCTGCTGTAAGTTCTGTTTCCCCTTTTGGAGTAACCTTTCCAACAAGAATATCCCCTGATCTTACCTCAGCACCAATTCTAATTATTCCTCTTTCATCTAAATCCTTCAAGGAGTCTTCACTAACATTTGGTATATCTCTAGTTATTTCCTCTGGCCCTAATTTTGTATCTCTAGCTTCTGCCTCATATTCTTCAATATGAATAGATGTAAATACATCTTCTTTAACTAATTTTTCACTTATTAATATAGCATCTTCATAATTATAGCCTTCCCATGCCATAAAGCCTACTAAAATATTTTTGCCTAATGCTAGTTCTCCTTGGTTTGTTGAAGGACCATCAGCAATAACATCATTTTTTTCAACTGCTTCTCCTTTTTTTACAATAGGCCTCTGGTTTATACATGTTCCCTGATTGGAACGTAAGTACTTTAATAGCTTATATTCATCTTTAGTGCCATCTTTTTTTCTTATAATTATTTTGTTTGCAGTTACTTTTTCAACTATACCAGGATTTTTTGCTAAAACAACAACACCTGAATCCCTTGCTGCCTTGTATTCAATACCTGTTCCTATGATAGGCGAATCAGTCTTTATAAGAGGAACCGCCTGACGTTGCATGTTAGCTCCCATAAGTGCACGGTTCGCATCATCATTCTCAAGGAATGGTATTAATGAAGTAGCTACAGAAACCAATTGTTTTGGTGAAACGTCCATAAAGTCAACTTTATTTTTTTCAATTTCTAAAAACTCATCTTTATATCTACATATAACTCTTTTATCAGTAAATCTGCCTTCTTCATCTAAAGGCTCATTTGCCTGTGCTATTAAGTATTCATCTTCTTCGTCAGCAGTAAGATAATATATCTCATCTGTAACAACCATTTTTTCTTTATCAACTTTTCTATACGGCGCTTCTATAAAGCCATATTCATTTATCCTAGCATATGTGCTAAGAGAACCTATAAGGCCTATATTAGGTCCTTCCGGAGTCTCTATAGGACACATTCTTCCGTAGTGGGAATGGTGAACGTCACGAACTTCAAATCCTGCCCTTTCTCTACTAAGTCCTCCTGGTCCTAATGCACTAAGCCTTCTTTTATGAGTCAGCTCCGCTAATGGGTTGGTCTGATCCATAAACTGGGACAATTGGCTGCTTCCAAAAAACTCTTTAATTGCCGCCGCAACTGGCCTTATATTTATTAGAGCTTGAGGAGTAACAATGTCCATATCTTGGATGGTCATTCTCTCCCTTACCACTCTTTCCATTCTAGACAATCCTATACGAAATTGATTTTGTAAAAGTTCTCCTACTGAACGAAGTCTTCTATTACCTAAGTGATCTATGTCGTCTATGTGTCCTATTCTATAACCAAGATTAATAATATAACTTATAGACGCAATTATATCGTCTATAGTCAAATATTTTGGAATAAGATCATCGATTTTCTCTTTTAAAGCAGCCTTAATCTTTTCTGGGGTTGCATCTTTATTTTCTTCTAATATTGAAATTAACACACTATACTTAACTTTTTCTGTAATGCCAATTTCTTGAGCGTTAAAGCTAATATAGTCTTTAATATCCACCATATCATTTCCAATTACCTTAACCTTTTTGCCATCAATGTTAAGATAAATCTGATTAATACCTGCATTTTGAATTGCCTCTGCAGTATCTCTCTCAATCTTTTCCCCTTCAGAAATAATTATCTCACCAGTATGTGGATTAACTATATTTTCGTCTGATATAAATCCATTTATCCTGCTTGCAAGAGAAAGCTTTTTATTAAATTTAAACCTTCCAAACTTAGCCAAATCATATCTTCTAGGATCGAAAAATAAATTGTTTAAAAGTGTTCTAGCACTTTCAACTGTAGGTGGTTCACCAGGTCTTAATCTTTTATATATTTCCAAAAGACCTTCATCTTCTGCCTTTGCACTATCCTTTTGTATAGTTGCAATAACTTTTTCATCTTCCCCTAAAAGTTCTGTAATTTCAATGTCCGTTCCATATCCTAGGGCTCTTATTAAAACAGTTATGGGCAGCTTTCTTGTCCTGTCTATTCTAACCCATATTACATCATTAGCATCTGTCTCATATTCAAGCCATGCTCCTCTGTTTGGAATAACAGTATTTGAATAAAGTTCCTTACCTGTTTTGTCATACTTCATTGAATAATAAATACCTGGTGACCTTACCAACTGACTTACAATGGCTCTTTCTGCACCATTAATAATAAAGGTACCATTTTCAGTCATTAAAGGAAAATCACCCATGAAAATTTCCTGTTCTTTTACTTCTCCTGTCTCCTTGTTAATTAAACGCACTTTTACCTTTAAAGGAGCCGAATACGTAGCATCTCTTTCTTTGCATTCCTCTACACTATACTTAGGACTTTCATCTAAAGAGTAATCAACAAACTCCAAAATCAAATTTCCTGTATAATCGGTAATAGGAGAAACATCTCTAAAAACTTCCTTTAACCCTTCCTCTAAAAATTGATTGTAGGAGTTTTTCTGAATCTCGATCAGATTTGGCATATCAATTACTTCATTAATTCTTGAATAGCTCATTCTGACATTTTTCCCATACTTCACCGGATGCACCATTAATATCACCTCATATATCAGACTTTTTGTCTTTATAACTGCTAATAAAAGATTTAAAACATTATGTCCAAACATAATTTTGCTAATAAAACTTAAATTTTAAATATATAAATTAATACAAAGCCCCTTAACAGTAATAGCTATCTTTTGGAACTTTTGTTATTACAAAATCCATTTATATAATTACCGCAGAGCTTCATAGTATTTTCAAAAAAATCCTGTTATATTTTTTTGTTATGTACATAAAATAATAATTATTTTTTTACATAAAAACATTGTTAACAAATATTGTCTTATTTATTCCTATACAACCAAAAAAACTTATTTAAAATGCCCTTAAACCGCATATTTATCAATAAATACTTGTTAAAATAAATATAATGTTTTAGAATACATTTTATGTTTGTATAATTTTTAGTATTGAAAGAAAAAGAATCAAATACTGAAATTACACGCAGTATATGATTTTAGCATATGTCATTCAAGTTGTCAATATTTTTTTATCTTTTAAATGTTAATTTTTTTAAAATACATTTTTTGTATTTTAAAAAAAGAACAACTGACATTTAAAATGCCTGAGGTTCTTTTTTTAAACTTTAAATAACATCTACTAAAGTTTATGTTGATATATAGCATAAACTTATTATTAAAGCAGATAATTATTTTATTTCTACAGTTGCTCCAACTTCTTTTAATTTAGTCTCAATTTCAGTAGCTTCTTCTTTAGAAACACCTTCTTTAACTGTTTTTGGTGCTCCGTCAACCATGTCTTTAGCTTCTTTAAGTCCAAGACCTGTTATTTCTCTAACTACTTTAATTACTTTAATTTTTTCTGAACCTGCTGCTTTTAATACAACTTCAAATTCAGTTTTTTCATCTGCAGGAGCTGCTCCGCCAGCAGCTGCTGGTGCTGCTGCAACTGCAACTGGTGCTGCTGCTGATACTCCAAATTCTTCTTCTAATTCTTTAACTAATTCTGATAATTCTAATACTGTCAAATTTTTAACTTCTTCTAATAATTTTGTAACTTTTTCACTAGCCATTTTATATACCTCCAAAATTTTTATTGTTTTTTTGTTAAATTATTAATTTAAGTAATAATTTTTTTACCTTTAATCTTTTAAGCTGATTTTATGCATTTGCCTTTTGTTCTGCAATTGCATTTAAAGCGATAACTAAGCCCCTTATATTTCCGTTTAATACGTTTACTAAACCATACAAAGGTGACTTCATTCCACCTATTGCTTTTGCAACAAGTTCTTCCTTTGAAGGCAGTTCTGCAATTGCAGTTAATCCTTGAGCATCAAATATTTTACCTTCAACTATTCCAGCTTTAAGTTCTATCTTTTTGTATTTTTTTGCATACTCAGAAAGTATCTTAGCTGGTGCAACTACATCTTCAGTACTCATAGCTATAGCTGTGGGTCCTTGTAAGTACGGCTCTAACTCAGTTATACCGTTTTTCTCCATAGCAAGCTTTGTCAAATTGTTCTTAACTACTTTATATTCAACACCTGACTTTCTTAGAGCACTTCTCATTTCTGTATCCTGGTCAACTGTAATACCTCTGTAGTCAGCAATTACTACGGTTTTTGCTTCTTTAATTTTCTCTGCTAATTGGTTTACCGCCTCTTCTTTACGTTTAAGAATCTTTTCACTTGGCACTATCAATTCACCTCCTTATTTAAAAATGTCTCTAACTTAAAGTTAACATCTTAAACTATTATTCTATATAAAGCTTAAAATAAAACCCCTCATATGCACACAGACATAGAGGGGATTAATAATCCATTATATTAAACTTAACCTCGGCAGGAAGACAAATAACTTTTGTCTTTACATACTATATTTAAATACAACCTACTGTCTATGGCATATTATGCAATTTTTATTACGCTTTATAACACTTCAATTTAAATAAACCTTTTAGTCATTTATCTTTTGAGCATTTACCTTAATACCAGGTCCCATCGTGGAAGTAACAACAATACTTTTTAAGTATTGTCCCTTTGCAGCTGCAGGTTTTGCCTTTACAATAGCTCCCATTAAAACACGGAAATTATCTAACAGCTTTTCTGTTCCAAAGGATGCTTTTCCTATAGGACAGTGTATAATATTAGTTTTGTCAAGTCTATACTCAATTTTACCTGATTTAATATCTTTAACTGCCTTTTCCACGTCCATTGTTACAGTTCCTGCTTTAGGGTTTGGCATTAAGCCCTTAGGACCTAAAACTCTACCTAGTCTACCTACAACTCCCATCATATCAGGAGTCGCTACAACAACATCAAATTCAAACCAATTATCTTTTTGAATTTTAGTTACAAGATCATCTGCTCCAACATAATCTGCTCCTGCTTGTTCTGCTTCTTTTGCCTTATCACCTTTTGCGAAAACAAGCACTCTAACTTTCTTACCAGTACCATGAGGAAGTATAACTGCTCCTCTAACCTGTTGATCCGCATGCCTTGAATCAACACCCAATCTTACATGAGCTTCTATAGTTTCATCAAATTTTGCTTTAGCTGTCTTTTGAGTTAACTCAATAGCTTCAATTGGGTCATATAACTTAAATCTATCTACAAGCTTTGCACTCTCTTGATAGTTTTTTCCTCTTTTCATTTTTTCACTCTCCTTTGTGGTAATTATACTCGGAAACTATGTTCCTCCCACTGCAAAATCTCCTTAGAGTACAAGGAAATTAAGCTTCTACTTCTATTCCCATACTTCTGGCAGTTCCAGCAACCATTCTCTCTGCTGCCTCAATGCTAGCTGCATTTAAGTCAGGCATTTTTAGTTCCGCTATTTTTCTCAATTCATCCTTTGGTAGAGTTGCAACTTTCTCCTTATTTG
>DUVG01000184.1 GCA_012841175.1 Clostridium sp. | reverse complement strand
CATATAAAAAATCCAGAAAATTAGAAATTTTTATTATTTCAGATAAATATATTTCTGCTTTTGATATTGATAAATTAGAACAAAGCTTAAAAACTTCTTTTTCCCTTGAGGAGATTTTGGTTAAGCCTGTGTTTAATTTAAATTTAACTTTAGAAGAGATTCTAACTTCCTATTGGAATGATATTTTATATTTTTTAAATAAATATGTAGCTATGTGTAGAGGAATGCTAAAGGACTGTGAGTGGAAGCTAGATGGCAAAATTTTGACAATTCAGCTTAAAACAAAGGGAACCAAAATACTTAATTATAGAAAATGTGACAAAATACTGGAAAACATAATAAAAGAGTCTTTTAGTGTGGATGTAAAGGTGGAGTTTAAAGATTTTAAAATGGACGAGAATGAAAAACAAGAATATATAGAGAATAAAGAGAGAGAAGAGAGCAAGGTTGTAAGTGTTGCTGTTTCTGAAAGGCCTGTTGAAAATGATAAAAATAATTTTAAAATTAGCAGGACAAATACATCTAAATCTTTTGATGGTATGGTTTTAGGAAAAATGTTTAACGAAACTTCCGTTGTTATGTCAGAGGTAACTCAGGATTCAGGAAGAGTTGTTATATCTGGTGAGGTTTTTAGAACAGAAGAGAGGGAATTAAAAAGTGGTAAGATTCTTTACATATTTGATATAACAGACTACACATCCTCTATTACTGTGAAGATTTTCTTACAGAAGGACAAGTTAGAAGATATAAAGAGCTCAATAAAAGAGGGAGCATGTTTAAAGGTACGTGGGGAGGCTCAGTATGATAAATTTTCAAAAGAACTTACTGTCCTAGCGTCAGATATTATAAATATTACTAAAGAAGAAAAGTATGATAATGCAAAAGAAAAAAGAGTTGAACTGCATCTTCATACCCAGATGAGTGCTTTAGATGCAGTAACTTCAGCTAAAGACCTTATACAAAGAGCAGCTAAGTGGGGGCATAAGGCTATAGCTATTACTGACCATGGTGTAGTTCAGGCATATCCTGATGCATATTATGCTGGAAAGAAAAATAATATAAAAATATTATATGGTGTGGAAGCGTATTTACTTGATGATAATGTACCTGTTGCCTACAACGTAAAAGGGCAGTCTTTAGATGGGGATTTTGTTGCTTTTGATATAGAGACCACAGGACTTAATGCATATACTGAAAAAATTACAGAAATAGGAGCTGTTAAAATAAGAAATGGAAAGGTAATTGATGAGTATAGTTCTTTTGTAAATCCAGAAATCCCTATACCCCAAAAAATTGTTGAGTTAACTGGAATTACAGATGAAATGGTAAAGGATGCACCTAATATTGAAAAAGTACTTCCGGAATTTTTAGAGTTTATAAAAGATTCTGTGGTTGTAGCACACAATGCTTCCTTTGACATAGGTTTTATCAGGCATAATTGCAGGATACTTGGCTATAAATTAGATTTGGCTATAATTGACACATTAGAACTATCAAGGCAAATGTTTCCACAATTAAAAAGACACAGATTAAATAATGTTGCTAAGCATTTAGGGGTATCCCTTGAAAATCACCACAGGGCTTTAGATGATGCAAAAGCTTGTGGTGGTATTCTTATAAAATGTATTGAATTATTAAAAGAAAAGGGTATAGAAAAAATAGATGATATAGGAAAAGCTTTAGGGGATGGTATGGATTATAAAAAAGCAAAGACATACCATGCAATAATACTTGCAAAAAATCAAATAGGTCTTAAAAATTTATATAAAATTGTATCTAAGTCCCATCTTGAATACTTTTATAAAAGGCCTAGGGTACCTAAAAAACTTTTGTTAGAACACAAAGAAGGACTTATACTAGGAAGTGGATGTGAAGCAGGAGAACTTTATAGAGCCATTTTAGAAAAAAGAAGTGAAGAGGATATTGCAAAAATTGCAAAGTTTTATGATTATTTAGAAATTCAACCTTTAGGAAATAACCAATTTCTTATAAACAATGGCAGTGTAGAAAGCCAGGAAGAACTTAAAAATATAAATAAAAAAATTGTTCAACTTGGGGAGAGGTATAAAAAACCTGTAGTTGCCACTTGTGACGTTCATTTTCTAGACCCTAGAGATGAAGTTTTTAGAAGAATTCTTATGGCAGGCCAGGGGTTTTCAGACGCAGACAATCAAGCACCTATTTACTTTAGAACAACAGATGAAATGCTTGAAGAATTCAGCTATTTAGGAGAAGAAAAAAGCTATGAAGTGGTTGTTAAAAATACAAACAAAATAGCTGATATGTGTGAAGAAATACTTCCTATACCAGAAGGAACATTTCCGCCCAAAATTGAAGGAGCAGAAGAAGAGATAAAAACTCTTTCTGAAGCTAAAGCAAGGGAGATTTACGGTGAAAATCTTCCAGAGGTAGTACAAAAGCGGATGGATAAAGAATTAAATTCAATTATAAAAAATGGTTTTTCGGTGATGTATATTATTTCTCAAAAGCTGGTATCAAAGTCACTAGAAGATGGATATCTTGTTGGTTCAAGAGGGTCGGTAGGTTCATCTTTTGTTGCATACTTAACTGGGATTACTGAAGTTAATTCACTGCCGCCTCATTATATTTGTGAGACTTGCAAATACTCTGAATTTATTCAAGATGGGAGTTATGGGTGTGGATTTGACCTTCCAGACAAAAATTGTCCAGATTGTGGAAACTCTTTGAAAAAAGACGGGTATGACATTCCTTTTGAAACCTTTTTAGGATTTGATGGGGATAAAGAGCCGGATATAGATTTAAACTTTTCAGGAGAATATCAGCCTAGAGCACATAAATATACAGAAGAGCTTTTTGGTGAGGGACATGTTTTTAGAGCAGGTACAATTGGAACCATTGCTGAAAAAACAGCCTTTGGATTTGTAAAAAATTACCTTGATGATAGAGAGATTGTAACTACAAATGCAGAGATAAACAGGCT
>DUVG01000183.1 GCA_012841175.1 Clostridium sp. | reverse complement strand
CTTCACAATATGGTCAGGGCAAAATATAATATTTTTATAAGCGGCGGAACAGGGTCTGGAAAAACCTCTTTCTTAAACGCCCTTTCTAATTTTATTCCAAAAGACGAAAGAATTATTACAATAGAAGATTCAGCAGAACTACAAATTGTAGGCATAGAGAATATTGTACGGTTAGAGACCAGAAATGCAAATACCGAGGGAAAAGGTGAAATAACAATACGGGATCTTATTAAATCCTCACTTAGAATGAGACCTGAAAGAATTATAGTAGGTGAGGTTCGAGGTCCAGAGGCTATAGATATGCTCCAAGCTATGAATACAGGACATGATGGTTCTTTGTCTACAGGACATGCAAACTCCACTAAGGATATCCTTTCAAGACTTGAGACAATGGTTTTAAGTGGTTCTAATATACCACTAGAGGCCATTAGACAGCAAATTGCTTCTGCAATTGATATAATTATTCACTTAGCAAGAATTAGGGACAAATCAAGAAGAACTATGGAGGTCACTGAAGTTATTGGTTATAAAGACGGCAACATTCAGCTAAATCCTCTTTATGTATTTGAAGAAGAGGGGGAAGATGAAGAAAAAAGAGTTATAGGTAAACTAAAAAGAACAGATAATCAAATGATAAATAAGTTAAAGTTTAAAATGGCTGGTATATCTGATGTTTTCTAAAGAACAGAGGTGAGAGAATGGAATCTAAAACTTTAAGTATCAAGGAAGAAAAAGCTTCTCTAAATCAAAATGTCTTAATTGATTATGATGTTTATATTATGAAACCTTTAGAAAAAACCCTCTATATTCTTTTGGCAGCAGCTGTGTTTTTTACAATTGGTTTTATATTTTATCAAAGTGTGATATTGGCATTATTACTAACTCCTTTTGCACTTTTTTATCCTAAAATAAAAACAAAAGAAATAATAAAAAGAAGGAAAAAGCTTTTAAATATACAGTTTAAGGACATGCTGTATGCTCTTTCATCTTCATTGACTGCAGGAAAGTCACCAGAAACTGCATTTTCAGATGTGTTAAAAGATTTGAAAGTTTTATATCCAACTACCGATGTTTATATAATCAAAGAAGTTGAGTATATAATAAGGAAGCTAAATATGAATGAAACTGTAGAAGCTGCTTTAGATGACTTAGCTAAAAGGTCAAAAATAGAAGATGTTCAAAATTTTACAGAAGTATTTAAGACATGTAAACGAACGGGTGGAAATTTAGTGAACGTCACTAGAAATTCATCAGATGTAATAAGCGAAAAGATTGAAATTGTAGAGGATATTAATACTATAATAGCAGCTAAAAAATTTGAACATAAAATTTTATCTATTATGCCCATTGTAATGATAGTTATTCTCACATTGACAACAGAAGATTATATGGAACCTTTATTTAACACTATATTTGGAAGATTAATGATGACTGTTGCAATTATTGTCATGGCAGCGGGATATTTTATATCTCAAAAAATAATGGATATTAAAGTTTAATTGCTGTGGAGGTAGTTCTATGTTAATAGTATCTTTAGCTGCATTATTTATATTTGTGATCCTGCTTATTTTATCAAAGAATAAATATAGTAATTACACAGAACCATTGGATAAGGAAGAATACAAATTAAAGGATCTGCTATCTGTTGGACTTTTTATTCTAGACAAAGCAAAATACTCTTATAACACAGAGTATGACAGAAAAATTCTTGATAAAATATCTGAATTAAAGGGACCTAAGTATTCAGTTTATTATCTTCAAATTTATTGGGCTAACAAAATAACTCTCATGTTTATAATACTTATTCTCTTTTTGTTTGTAGGAGTTTCCCAAGAAAATATTACAACCGAATATGTGTTTTTTGGAATATTTCTTTTAGCCTTAGTGGTTTTTGTATCCTACAAAGAGATGGATAAAAAAGTAAAAGAAAGAAGACTTAGCATACAAATTGATTTTCCGGATTTTCTAAACCAGCTTGTTCTTTTGATAAGTGCAGGTATGACAGTTTCAAGGGCATGGGAAAAAATTGTTGACCAAAGCGAAAAGGATACTG
>DUVG01000182.1 GCA_012841175.1 Clostridium sp. | reverse complement strand
GTCATGTTTGTAACGTAACCCATCAAAAGAGCAATTACACCAGCTATAATAACTCCACCTGCTGTACCTATAATAGCAGCAAAGGATTTTTTATTAACACCACTTACCAATAAAAGAGTTATAACAATCACTCCTACACATATAGGTACAGAAACAATTATAGGATTGTATCCTTTTAAAAATAAGGGAAGCATAATATAAATAACTGCAACAAAAGTGATGGCAAGAGAAATTAACGCCTTAAACCCTTTCATTCTGCCAACCACAAGCATTGCCAATATAAAAGCTATAAGCAAATATAAAATATACTTGTCTCTGACTATTTCAGCAACATAAGCACTTTCTATAGTACCATCCATTCCTTCATTTATATATACAAAAACCTCTTGTCCTTTAGAAATTGTTATATTATATGCATCATTAAAACTATTTAAAGAATTCTGAGCCTTTATGATTTCTCCTTTATGAGCACCTTCAAGTATTTTTACTTCTAATAACTGAGTTTTTATTTCTAAGATTCCTCCAGAATATCCCTTTTCTTCATTTTCTATCTCATTTGCTTTTAAAACCACCCCTCTAACTTGTTTGGGTAGTTTCCCTTCATCTTGCATAATTTCTCCAATTTCTTCTGCAAAAATAATAGAAGTTGAAAGTATAAAAATAACACATACAACCATTGGAATTATAAAAATAAATCTTCTCTTTTTCACAAAAATTCAATCCTTTCCCCAATTTACCATTTCTCTTTTTTCTGCTAATTATTAATCTAACTTATTATTTACCCAAGGTCAATGACTATTTTTTCAATCTTCCAAAGTCCCAAGTCAAATTATTATTTTTTTCTATAAGAAAAAGGTCAAATTTAGAAAACTTTAATAAAAAGCTTCCAAATTTGACCTTTTAATTATTAAAACTGTCTGACTACTTTCTCGGCTCAACAATAAGCCTTATTGCGGTTTTTTCCTGTCCATCAATGTCAACTTCTGTAAAAGCGGGAATGCACACTAACTCAATTCCTAGTGGGGCAACAAAACCTCTTGCTATGGCGATTGCTTTTATAGCTTGGTTTAATGCTCCTGCTCCAACTGCTTGGATCTCAGCTGATCCTTCTTCTTTAATGAATCCTGTTAATGCTCCTGCGATAGAGTTTGGACTAGATTTTGCTGAAACTTTTAAGATACTCATGGTTCTTCTTACCCCCTTCTTTTGATATACATATACTGTATATCTATAAAGCTTGTTGACAGTGAGTACATAATTTGATAAGTACATAATTAGCCACTATATATTAATATTCTACAAAAACTTTAAAAATCCTCTTTTTACTATGTTATACTTCTAAAACTTTAAAAATTCTCTCTATATTAAGGGTTTTACCCGTATTATCATCAATTTCAAGATATACAGCACTAAACTGTACTTTTCCTTGTGCTACTTCAAACCTTACCGGCATATGTGTTATAAATTTATTTATAATTGTATCTTTTTTTACACCAATAACCCCTTCATAAGGTCCTGTCATTCCAACATCAGTAATATATCCTGTTCCAAAGGGTAATATTTTTTCATCTGCAGTTTGAACATGGGTATGGGTACCTAGAACACAACTAACCTTCCCGTCTAAAAACCATCCAAGGGCATATTTTTCTGAAGTTGCCTCTGCATGCATATCTACAACAATAACTTTAACAAATTCTTTTAAATGAGCAATTTCTCTCTCTGCAGCTTTAAAAGGACAATCTAAACTATCCATATATACTCTTCCCATAAGATTAAGTAGTCCTACTTTACCTTTTATTATTGTAGAGCCACAGCCTGGAAGCTCCTCTGGATAATTTGCTGGTCTTACTATACATTTATCTGAGGAAATAAAATTTACAATTTCTTTTTTAGACCATGTATGATTTCCTAGTGTTATACCGTCAATACCAGCATTATATAATTCCTGTGCAACAACATAGGTAATTCCACTCCCACCTGCTGCATTTTCTCCATTTGCAAAGAAAAAATCTATCTCTCTGTCTTTTTTTAGCCTTCTAATCATTTCTTTTGTTACTTTCCTACCAGGATTTCCAAAAATATCTCCAATAAATAGTATGTTCAATGTACATCCTCCATTTCTACGTTTAAACCACATTTCCTCCATAACTTATTTTTAGATATTCCTAAATTTTTGAATTTCTCACATAAATTATTTTCAAAATTTTAGGTGGAGTAAATCTCCACCTAAAACTTTATAATATACTAATTTTTAATCAATTCAATTTACTTAGCATACTCAATGAACCTAGTTTCCCTAATAACATTTACTTTTATTTGACCTGGGTAATCAAGTTCACTTTCTATTTTTTTCACTATATCCCTAGCAACTAAGGAAATGTCTGGGTCAGAAACCTCTTCAGGCTTAACCATTATTCGTATTTCCCTACCAGCTTGGATAGCAAAGCATTTATCAACTGAGTCAAAAGAATTAGCTATTTCTTCTAATTTCTCTAACCGCTTGATATAAGACTCCAATGTTTCTCTTCTTGCACCTGGTCTTGCTGCAGAAATTGAATCAGCAGCTTGTATTAAAACTGCTATCATAGTAGTTGCATCTGTATCACCATGATGGGATGCAATAGCATTTACTATATCTGCACTTTCCTTATATTTCTTAGCTAAATCAGCTCCAATAGTTACATGTGAACCTTCAACTTCATGATCCACAGCTTTACCTATATCATGAAGTAATCCGGCTCTCTTTGCCATGTTCACGTCTCCTCCAAGCTCAGCAGCCATTATTCCCGCTAAATGAGCTACTTCTATAGAGTGATTTAGTACATTCTGGCCGTAACTGGTTCTATACTTGAGCTTTCCTAAAAGTCTAATTAATTCAGGATGCAAGCCGTGTACACCAGTTTCGAAAGTAGCATTTTCTCCTTCTTGCCTAATGGCATTTTCCACTTCCTTCTTAGCCTTTTCTACCATTTCTTCAATTCTTGCAGGATGTATTCTACCATCGAGAATAAGCTTTTCAAGGGCTATCCTTGCAACTTCTCTCTTTATTGGATCAAATCCTGACAATATAACTGCCTCTGGCGTATCATCAATGATAAGATCAATTCCTGTCAGTGTTTCTAAAGTTCTAATATTTCTACCTTCCCTACCTATTATTCTTCCCTTCATTTCATCATTTGGTAATGGAACAACAGAAACAGTAACTTCTGAAACATGATCTGCAGAACATTTTTGAATGGCCATAGCAATTATTTCTTTTGCCTTTGAATCAGCTTCGTCTTTTGCCTTAACTTCAATGTCCTTAATAAGCATTGCCATTTCATGTCTTACTTCACTTTCAACATTTCTTAAAAGAACATCTTTAGCCTCATCAACTGAAAGTCCTGATATCTTTTCCAACTCTTTAATCTGCTTTCTTTGAAGCTCAAGAGTCTTTTCTTCTAGTTCTTGAATGTCCTTAGTCTTCTTATTCAAAACCTCTTCCTTTTGCTCTATTATATCAATCTTTCTGTCTAAGGTTTCTTCTTTTTGAACTAGTCGCCTTTCTTGCCTTTGAAGATCGTTCCTTCTATCTTTTATTTCTCTGTCAAGTTCAACTCTGCTTTTATGAACTTCTTCTTTAGCTTCAAGCAGTACTTCTCTTTTCTTAGCTTCCGCTACTTTTTCTGCTTCACTAACAATCTTTTTTGCTTCTTCTTCAGCACTGCCTATTTCAGCTTCTGCCTTTTTCCTCCTAAACTCAATTCCTTTTTTAAAACTTATTCCTGAAGCAATAATTGAAGCAATTACTGCAATTACTATACCAATGCCTAATCCAATGAAAAATTTTATAGCACACACCTCCTTATTCAGTTTTCAATGGTCAAATTGCATGTGTTAAAAAACTTACACATGCATACTTTTTCATTTTAAACTTTTTTAATTTTTATGTCAAGAATCAAATGCTTTTAGGACACTAATTTTAGATGTCTATATTTAATTTTTGCTAAATATAGAAAAATAGCCAATAACTTTTACAAGGCTTCTATTTCATCAGTTTTCACTATACTTATACCATCAATCATTTCAACTTTGTACCATTTATCTGCCATTTCTCTTAGATGCTTATTATGAGTAACCATTATTACTTGTCTTTTAAACATCAATGTAACTTGTTTTAGAAATTCAGAAACCTGTACAATATATTCATCGCTAACATGCTTTGCAGGCTCATCTAAAATAACAGGTCCCTTTATTTCATCATCGCTGCATTCTAACATGGCAATTCTAATTGCCAAGGATATAATATCTATCACTCCTCCTCCTCTTGCATCCTGTGGCTTTGTCTTTATAACCTGCCCGGTATAATTACTAATAACATAAAACTCTGCCTCTGCTCTTCCTCTAACTTCATTAATTTCAATCCCAAACTCCAAATTAGTATCAAAAATAAATTGAAGGCAGTTTGTAACTAATGACTCTATCTGAACTCTAGCTTGCTCCCTTGCAAACTCTGAAACTCTGCTTAAAAGTATTCTGACTTTCTCTAAAAGCTCAATGTTGTCAATACACCTTTGAAGTGTCTTTTCTAGTTTTGAACGTTGTTCTATTAATTGCTCTTTTCTTCCTTTTTGTTTGTAATAATAGTTTTTGTTTTTCTCATATTCCTTTTTGATACTTTCAAGTTGATTTTGGTATCTTAAGATACTTTCTTTAATCAATACTTAAATACCTTCTTTCTGAAATATAGCAGCCTTTACTGTATTTTTCATAAGCATGGCAATAGTCATAGGTCCAACCCCTCCTGGGACTGGAGTTATTGCTGATGCAACTTCCTTAGCTGTTTTAAATTCCACATCACCTACAAGTTTTTTGTTCTCTAATCTATTTATACCCACATCTATTACAATTGCACCAGGTTTTATGAAGTTTCCTTTTACAAATTCAGGTATGCCAACAGCTGCTACTATAATATCGGCATTTTTTATTTTTTCCTCAATATTTACAGTTTTTGAATGACATATTGTAACTGTTCCATTTTGGGATAATAAAAGTATTCCCATAGGTTTGCCAACAATATTACTTCTTCCAATAACTACACATTCTTTTCCTGTAATATCAATTCCACTTTCTTTTATTAATTCCATAACACCTGCTGGAGTACAAGGTAAAAACACTGGATTTCCTGTCATAAGTTTTCCCACATTTACTGGGTGAAAAGCATCCACATCTTTTTTAGGATCAATTGAATTAATTACTTTATCTTCATCAATTTGCCTAGGCAGTGGCAATTGTACTAGTATTCCATTAACTTTATTATCATTATTTAATTTATGTATTAATTCAATTAACTCTTTTTCGCTAACATCTTCATCTAATGCATATTCAAAAGATTGTATTCCTATCTCTTCACATGCTTTCTTTTTTGAATTTACATATACCCTAGATGCTGGATCATTCCCGACAATTATAACAGCCAATCCTGGTGATATTCCCTTTTCTTTAAGTGCCTCCACTTCTGATTTTAACTCGCTTTTTATTCTTATTGCCAATTTTTTTCCATTTAATACTTTACAACCCATTCTTTCCTACTCCTCTTATACTTTTTATACTGATTACAAAACTTCTAAACCTTCTCTTCATTTTATTTCATTATAGTTCTATTGTCAATTTTCCTCTATTTTCCGTTCCTCATTTCAAGTTCCTGAAGCTGAAGTTTGGTAATTAAAACCTGCCTTGGTTTACTGCCTTCAAAGCCTCCCACAATACCTCTCTCCTCCATCTGATCCACAATTCTAGCTGCTCTTGCATATCCAACTTTAAATTTTCTCTGTATCATAGATACAGAAGCCTGCCCTGCGTCAACAACAAGTTCAATTGCCTGTGGCAATAATTCATCAGCATCTTCTGGAGCACCATCCATTACTTCTCTTTCAGTGTTAATTTCCTCTATTATATCCTCATCATATTCTGCATTACATTGAGATTTAATATACTCCACAACTCTTTCAACTTCCTTGTCAGATACAAATGCCCCTTTAACTCTAACAGGCTTTGGTGAACCAACTGGATAAAAAAGCATATCTCCCTTTCCAAGGAGTTTTTCAGCACCAGCCATGTCAATTATAGTTCTTGAATCTACCTGAGAACTAACAGCAAAAGCTATTCTAGATGGTATATTTGCCTTTATAACACCTGTTATTACGTTTACTGATGGCCTTTGTGTAGCAATTACAAGATGCATCCCTGCAGCACGTGCCATTTGGGCTAATCTGCATATTGCATCTTCCACATCTTTTGGTGCAACCATCATCAAATCAGCAAGCTCATCTATAATTATTACTATCTGTGGTAAGGTTTCTTCACCTTCATTGGTATTTACTACAGCATTATATCCTTTAATATCTCTCACACCTTTTTGTGCAAAAAGCTTATACCTTTCTTCCATCTCTTGAACAGCCCAGTTTAGCGCTCCAGCTGCTTTTTTAGGTTCTGTAACAACAGGTATTAAAAGATGTGGAATTCCATTATATATCCCCAATTCCACCACTTTAGGGTCAACCATCAAAAGTTTAACTTCATTTGGAGATGATTTATATAAAAGACTTATAATAAGACTGTTAATGCAAACACTCTTTCCTGAACCTGTGGCACCAGCTATTAATAAATGTGGCATTTTGCCTATGTCTGCTACAGTATTTTGACCTGTAATATCTTTTCCCAATGCAAAAGCAAGATTAGAAGGGAAATTTTTAAACTCTTTAGATTGTATAACATCCTTTAAAAATACCGGTGTTACTTCTTTATTAGGCACTTCAATTCCAATTGCCGCCTTCCCCGGAATAGGTGCCTCTATTCTCACTCCTGAAGCTGCAAGATTTAAACATATATCGTCAGACAACCCTACTATTTTGCTTACCTTCACACCTGCACTAGGTTGCAGTTCATATCTTGTAACAGCAGGCCCCATACTTACATTTATCACTTTTGCATCTACACCAAAACTCTTTAGTGTCTCTTCAAGTTTTTTAGCCCCTTTTAATGCAGATTTTCTACAATTTAAAGCGTCACTGCTTATTTGCGAACCATCATCTAGAAGATTTATATCAGGATATTTATATTCAATGTTGGTTTTAACTTTTGATTGTATTTCTTTATTAACACTATCTGCTATTTTCTCTACAACCTCTGAAGGGTCCTCACTTTTTTTAATATCTTTTACTATAAAATCCACTTCTTCATTTTCAACATCTACTTTCTCTAATATCTGTTCTTCCTCTATAAAAACATCTTTTTTTTGCTTTTCTTTAATTATGTTAAAATCAATTACCTTAGGTAATTTCTTGCCATTCATAACAATATCAGGCTCATTATAATCTTCAATAAGCTCATCTTTTATTTCCTTATCACTTAGTTTAAATTTATTTTCTAATTTATCAAACAAACTCAATATGCCATTTTTAATTTTAACTATAACCCCTGCAATAGATACATTTGTAATAAGAATAATATCTATTATTGCTGCTGCCGTAAGAATAATTATTGTTCCTAATCCTTTAAACATTAAAAGAAAAGGAATGCTTATAAGTCCTCCTAATACTCCTCCACCTAATAAGTCTTTCCCATCTATATAAAACTTTTTTATACTGGAAATTACGCTTTTTCCTACGTACATATCTTCTTTATAAAAACCTGCTTGTACCAAAGCAGATAATATTAGTATAAATACAAAAATATACACAATCTTTAAATTTAAATCAGAACTATTTTTCTTAAAAATAACCAAAACCGAGTAAACTATTATTAAAGGGGATATTAAAAAACCTGGTGCTCCCATAAATCCTAAGATGATGTTTTTCATATAAGAACCAAAAGGCCCCATTGAATTTATAAATAAAATACTTGAAAACATTATAAGACCTGCTGCTAACATTAATATGCCTATTATTTCATTATTATATCTCTTTATACCACTTTTCTTTTGTTGCTTTTTTTTCTTTCGTATTTTTTTTGATTTCACTTAATGCACCTCCGGAAAATAATTCACCAAGCTACTTTTTAGATTATCAATTTAATCATCAAAAAACAAGAAAAAACCTAAGTTTTTTCTTGCCTTTTTCATCATTTAAAAATATATTTTTATAATATTGCCAATATATATAAGTTAATCACATTGAAACTGTACTAGCTATAGTTTTAATGTCTGAATAGAAAAAGCTAATAAAAAACACACCACATACTATGGAGAAAACAAAAATCAAAACTCCCAACCAAGCATATGAAGGCGTATTAGCTTGTCCTTTGCCTCTGTAGCAATTTAATTCCTTTGCTAGTGCCACCTGTTCACTATATGTCTTAAGTCCTCTTCTTTTCATCTCTTCAAACAAATTCACATTTGGATCTACATTAGCTGAACGTATTACAGTTCTCTTTTTCTTCTGCATAACAATTGTATCTGCTGCTATATCATGGACTGCTTGTTTATTTGCCGTAAATATAGATAAAATAAAAAATAAAAACGGTACTATTTGGGTTAGTGTTGCTACTGTTTTAATACATGACCTTATCAATGCATCAAAAATAGTGCTCTTTTTGCAAGAAATAACTTGAAGATTTAAAATCAACTTTCCTGGAGTACCTGAAAAGTTCGAAGATAAAAAAAACACCTCATAAAATAAATAAACTAAACCATAAGTCAGATAAATTAAAGCTAAATCATTCGGATTTCTTTCTATAATCCCTTTAATTGGTACATCTTTTCCTAGCACGTATAAAGCTATTAAAATCCCTGCATAAATACCTGTCACAATAATAGTGTCGAAAAGATATGCCCAAATTCTTTTGGACAATTTACTTACCTCCATAATATTCCTCCTT
>DUVG01000181.1 GCA_012841175.1 Clostridium sp. | reverse complement strand
ATTGATATTTGGCAAATAATATACCTAGTATTCATGATGTTTATTATATCCATTTACAGCTTGTTTTATCAACTGCTATATAAAAAATATAATATATTTAAAAATTTATGTTATTTATTATTAGAAAGAGGATAATAATATAACATAAACTAAAATGGAGGGTGCCTATGTATCTTTTTGGAAAAATTACTGTAACTGCTGTTATCCCCGATGAACTATCTAAACTAAAAGACATTGCTTATAACTTGTGGTGGTCTTGGAATTCCGATGCAATAGACCTCTACAGGGAAATTGACCTTGCTCTTTGGGAAAAACTCGGGAAAAATCCAGTTAGATTCCTCAAAGAAGTTAGTCAAAAAAAATTAGAAGCAAAAGTCAACGATCCAGATTATATGAGTAGGTATAAAAACGTAGTTGAAAAATATAAATCCTACATGAAAGAAACCGATACATGGTTTAGCAGAAACTTTCCAGATAAAAAGGATCACATGGTAGCATACTTTTCTGCTGAATACGGTTTAAATGAAGTTCTTCCTATTTACTCAGGTGGACTAGGAGTTTTATCGGGAGATCATTGTAAGTCCGCTAGTGACTTGGGAATACCATTTACTGCTATAGGACTTTTTTATAAACAAGGATATTTTAGCCAGCACATTAATGCTGATGGATGGCAAGAAACAATATTTACTGATTTAAATACATCTAATTTGCCTATTAGACCAGCTTTAGATAAAAGTGGTAATCAAATTACTATAGAGGTAGAATTACCTGGTCGTATAGTCTTTGCTAAAGTATGGTATGTGCAAATTGGCCGAATAAATCTATATTTAATGGATACAGATCACGAACACAATAATCCAAATGACAGAGCACTTACTGCAAGATTATATGGTGGAGACCAAGAAACTCGAATTCAACAAGAAATTTTCCTTGGTATTGGAGGCTCTAAAGTCCTTGATGCTTTAGGAATCAAAGCTACTATTTATCATATGAATGAGGGGCATTCAGCCTTTTTAGGTCTTGAACTCATTAGAAAACTTGTACAAAATCAAAGACTTCCATTTAACGAAGCTAAAGAAGTTGTATCATCTTCAGTTGTGTTCACCACTCATACACCTGTGCCTGCTGGAAATGACGTTTTCCCTTTAGAGATGATTGATAGGTATTTTAGTCATTACTGGCCTTCTCTAGGAATAAGCAGACATGAGTTTTTAGACTTAGGATTAAAAATTGGTGACCACCAAAACTTTAATATGACTGTTTTAGCTCTAAGTCTTTCAGGTCAAAGAAATGGAGTTAGTGAACTTCACGGCGCAGTATCTCGTAACATTTTTAAAAACGTATGGCCTGGAATTCCTGAGGATGAAATTCCTATTGGTCACATTACCAATGGTATTCATACTCTTACTTGGCTGTCACCAACAATTAAGTATTTGTATGATAAATATCTTGATAGTGATTGGTCTGAAAAACTCTATGAAAATAGTGTGTGGGATAAAGTTGATGATATCCCTGCAGAAGACTTATGGAAGTCTCACTGTGTATTAAAAACAAAAATGATTGGATTTGTTCGTGAAAAACTTAAAGAACAAAGAATAGCCAATAACGAGTCTATAGAAAGAATTAAGGAAGTTGATACTCTCCTTGATTCTAATGCACTGACAATTGGATTTGCTAGAAGATTTGCAACTTATAAAAGAGCAAATTTAATATTTAGAGATGTAGCTAGAATTCAAAAAATACTTAATGACCCTGAAAGACCTGTTCAAATTATATTTGCTGGAAAAGCTCACCCTGCTGACGCACCAGCACATGAAATAATCAAACATATCAACGATATTGCAAAACAAGAAGGCTTTCATGGAAAAGTTGTTTTAGTTGAAAACTATAATATGACACTTGCTCGTAACTTAGTGCAAGGAGTGGATATATGGCTTAATAATCCACGTAGACCTCTAGAAGCTAGTGGAACAAGTGGTCAGAAAGTTTGTATTAATGGAATTGTTAATTTCAGCGTTTTAGATGGCTGGTGGTGTGAAGGTTACAATGGAAAAAATGGTTGGGCTATTGGAGATGAGACTTTCTACGACAATGAATACCACCAAGATAATGCAGATAGCGAATCAATTTATAACATACTTGAAAAACAAATTATCCCTGCCTTTTTTGAAAGAAATGAAAAGGGTATACCTGAAAAATGGGTTGAAGTTATGAAGGAATCTATAAAATCAAATACAAGCTTGTTTAGTACTCACAGAATGGTTCAAGACTACACAAACAAGTATTATGTTCCTTTAATGGAGAGAGTTGATAAACAAATATCAAATAACTTTAAACTTGCATCTGAACTATCTAACTGGAAAAAGTATGTGGAAAAAGAATGGCCACAGGTGGATATTATTCCTGATAAGCAAATAACCCAACTAAATAACAAAAACTTTATATCAGGAGAGGCAATACCTATACACGCATCAGTGCGACTAGGAAATATTGAACCATCAAGTGTTAAAGTTCAGATTTACTATGGAAATGTAGGTAATGATAATACCATAGAAAATCCAGATATAGTTGATATGCAGTTAGAAGAAAAAATATCTGACAACACTTACAAGTATTCTGCAAATCTAACTCTTTTTGAAGGTGGAGAATATGGATATACTTTTAGAGTAATACCAAATCATCCCGATTTATTAAATAAGTTTGATCTACCTTTAATAAGATGGGCAGTACAATAAATGATTAAAATTAGTTAAACTCTTTTACTTAATTCTAAAACATATAACTTAAAGGTGGAGGTTCTCCTCCCTACCTTTAAGTTATAAAATAAATCCCACTGTATAAAATAATAAAGTTTTTTAACAAAAAAATTTAAGCTCAACACGATAAAATGTTGAGCTCTTATTTGTATTAGTTTTTAACTTTTTTTCTGAGAATTTTAAAAACTTTTGTCATCTATTATTTAATAATAGCTTGTATTTTTTGTAGACTTATCCTTTAACTGCACCTGCTGTCATTCCTCCAATTATATACTTAGAGAAGAACATAAATACAATTATTAAAGGCATTACAGAAAGAGCAACAGCCATATATGCCGGAGCAAAGTCTGTACGATATATTCCTCTTGCATTTGCAACCATAATAGGAACTGTTCTTAAAGTATCTTTCCTTAAAACAATCTGTGGAATTAATAATTGATTCCATTGGAAAATGAAAGCAAACATCCCCATTGTTGCAATCGCAGGAGTAGCTAAAGGGAATACTATTTTGTTAAATATTCTAATTTCAGATGCCCCGTCTATTCTTGCAGATTCAAGTATAGACTTAGGTAAATTTCCATCCATATACTGCTTAACAAAAAATACAAACTGAGCATTTGCTATCGCCGGTAATATTAGTGCAAGAAAGTTATTTAATAAATCCAATTTAACAATTACATTATAAAAACCAATAATTCCTAACTGAGGAGGAACCATCATGGTACTCAATATTACCCAAAACAAAGCTTTACTCCCTGGGAATTTAAATTTTGAAAAACCATATGCAGTTGCGGTACCAACATAAGCTAATAAAGCTGTACTTGAACCTGTAACAATAATACTATTTAAAAATCCTCTCCATATATTAGCACGTGTACTCATTGTCTTATAGTTTGCAATTGCTCTAGCACCAGGTAGTAAGTTAACACCCTTTGCAATGGAAGCATTGGTGTGTGTTGCATTAATTATCATGAAGTAAAATGGCAAAAAGCAAAGTATAGCTAATATAAAAAGTCCAAGATAAATTAATATAGTAGAAAATTTAATCTTAGAAGTTTTTTTAACTTTTTGAATATTTAAACCGTTATTAGTAGATAAATTACTCACTATTTCTTTCCTCCTTTCCCTTTATTCCATGTCCTGTGGTCTTATAAACTTAATAGCAATAAATACAATTATAAATATATGAACAAATAATCCAATGGCAACTGCTGATGAATAACCAAAATTATAACTCCTAAAAGCTTGATTATATACATTCATAACCATAGTAGTTGCTGAACTTTGAGGACCACCATTTCCTTGAGTTAGAACAAAAGGTAAGTCAAACATACTAAGACCACCAATTATTGATGTAACAACCTGATATAACATTATAGGTTTAAGTAAAGGAAGAGTTATATTAGTAAATACCTTCCATTTGCCTGCTCCATCAACTGTAGCAGCTTCATAAAATTCTTCTGGTATAGCTTTTATTCCAGCCATAAAAATTATCATTGTGTAACCAAACCACATCCAAGTCAGAGCAGTAGATATAGTTATCCTTGTTGCCCAAACATTTTGAAGGAAGTTAAAAGGTTTTTCTAAAATATTAAGCCGGATTAAAATATTGTTCATAACTCCCCCTGGATAATCAAGAAGGAATAAAAACAACGCACCTACTGATGCCATAGTTATAAGATTTGGCAGATAAAAAATTGCCCTAAACACATCTTTGCCTTTGAAATCTCTACCTGTTAATAATACTGCTAATGCCAATGCTGAGATAAATTGAGGTATTACGTTCATAATCCACATTATCCAAGTATTGCCTACACTTTGAAGGAAAAATCCTCCTGATGCAATGTCTTGAAAAAGACGTTTATAGTTAGCTAAACCAATAAACTCTGCTGGGGCTCTTCCTCCTTCCCAGCTAGTAAAGCTTAAAATAAATGTATTTACTATTGGGTACAGTATAAAGACAGCCATTATTGCAAAGAAGGGAAATATGAATATATATCCCCAGTGGGCATATTTATCAGCTTTAAATGCATTTTTAAACAAAGGATACACCCTCCTATACTCAAAATCTTTGCCCTATTACCCACATTGGGCAATAGGGCAATGTAACTAATAAAAAACTATTTTAATAATTCTATTATATATAGAAATTATTCAACTTCTAAATCTGGGAAAGCATCTCTAACTTTAGCTTTAAAATCAGCAAACATTTGGTCTTTAGTTATATTACCTGCTAAATATGAATCCATTGCGTTTTGGAAAGCTGATTCAATAGTACCATCATATTGAGTTAGGAGATCTCCTTTAATTTGATCTATGATTGGTTTGTAGAATACATATGGGTTTTGGCCGATTAATGAATGTACAAATTCATCATCATTTGCAAGTTTATCTATTACTGCTAAGTTACTAGTAAAGTCACCAGTTTCTCTTGCATGTTTTTCTGCCTGTTCTTCATCAAGTGTTAAGAATTTAATAAATTCCCAAGCAAGTTCTTTATTTTCACTATCTTGTGATATACCGAACCATGTTCCACCCCATGAATATGGTGTAGACGCATGTGCTAATCCCCATTCGCCTGCTGAAGCCTTAGGATTTTCTAATTCGCCTTCCATTGAAGATATAATTATCCATCTCAATCCCCAAGTTGGAATTGCCCATGCAAAGTTTTCTTCATCTTCAATTGCTGCTGACCATTGGTTAGTCCAAGCATTTATTTCGCCTTCGTAACCTTTGTCTCTTAATTCTTTTACAAGATCTATCATTTCATGTACTTTGTCGTCGATTACAAGCTTGCCGTCAACAACCCAACCTTTGTCACGTGCACCAAGATAAATTCTCATAACTTCGTTCCAACCAGGGAAAATGTTAACGCCAGCTTTATCTAGCTTTTCTGCTGTTTCAAGAATTTTTTCTTTGCTTGCAAACATTTTTGCAATTTCATCAGGATCATCTGTTCCTAAATGTTCTGTTGCAAGACTTCTCTTGTATCCGATAGCAGATGGTGTTCCCTGATGGGATAATGCTCTTATTTTACCATCTTCACTTCTTCCGATATCAATTGTAAAAGGAAGTAGTTTATCGTTTAAATCTTCTGCATTATAAGGTGCTTGTGATAAATCTTCATATCCACCATCTACGTTAACAAGTCTCTTAACAAAAGCTGCCTCTGCTGCAAAAACGTCTGGAACATCTGTTCCTGTTCTAATATTAGCTGTAATTGCATTAAGGTAAGTATCATTTTGGTCAGTTATAATTTCAACTTCAACCTTTACACCTGGATACTTATCTTCAAATGCTTTTGCCAATGCAGGTCCTTCATCAGGATTAAAGTGCATAAATGTAAGTGTTCCAGATAATTCTTTCCCTTCATCTTCTCCACCTGTTTTGTTTTCTCCGCCTTGTTGATTAGTTTCCACAGGATCTGTTGGTTGTGGATTTTTTTCTTCACCACTTTTACCGCAACCAACTAAAAGTGAAGCTGTCATAAGTACGCTTAGTATAACTGCTACACCTTTTTTAATATACTGTTTGTTCATTTCGGTTCCCCCTTGTTTAATGTTTTTTTATATTAAACGTACTACATAGTCAAAGGTGTGTACGTTTAACGCATTTGGTATTATACCCTCCATAATCCCTAAGAACATATCACTACATATGTATTCCTTAAAAAGCTGACACAACACTTTTTATTTTATATATTTTATTTTTACGCTTTTATTTTATAATTTGTTTTTACACTTTATTTTTTTATATAGCTTATACTAAAACTAAGTGTATTTTATTATTTATTTTCTTCTTTGTCAATAACCCATTAATCCATAACTTAAATTATACGTGTAATTTTAAAATATGTCAAGGTAGCTAGAAGGCTGTATAATGGCGTTTTTCGGACAAAAACAGAATATCAAAGAGATTATACATAATAAATTATGAATTTATGAATGAAAATGTAAATGTATTTCGAATATTGTCTTTTATAGGGTGTTTTTTCCGGTTCTTCTATTTTTTTATCCAACCTCTTCACTATGTTTTTTAATATTCGCCCACTTTCCACATCTATCCCCCCATCTAGCTAAAACTTCGCCATTTGAAGTAATTTCAATTATTTCGCAAAGATTTGAACAATCATTACATTCGATGCTTTTAGCCTTGTAATCATTTTTTGTCATTTCAAATCCATAGAAGTTAGTGTTTTTAGCTCCTGACTTAATTTCATCTTTTGCAATTAATGCTGCCCCATAAGCTCCCATTACATCATAATATGAAGGTATTATGATTTTTTTACCAAGGGTTTTTTCAAAAGCAGAAACAATTCCAATATTTGCAGCAACTCCTCCTTGAAATACAATTGGTTCTTCTATTTCTTTTCCCTTTGCAAGATTATTTAAATAATTTCTCACCAATGCTTCACATAATCCACTTAAAATATCCTCTACACTATGTCCAGTCTGCTGTTTGTGTATCATGTCGGATTCGGCAAAAACTGCACATCTTCCAGCAATCCTTACTGATGATTTTGATTTTAATGCTAAAGGGCCAAATTCATCAATTGATATTTCAAGTCTTGCTGCCTGCCTATCTAAAAACGATCCTGTACCAGCAGCACAAACTGTATTCATTGCAAAATCATACACTATTCCATTTCTCAATAATATTATTTTTGAATCCTGTCCACCTATCTCTAAAATTGTTTTTACATTTGGTACAAGTTTTTGCGCAGCAACAGCATGTGTTGTAATTTCATTTTTTACTATATCTGCACCTATTATAACATTAGCCAGCTGCCTTCCACTTCCAGTTGCTCCAACTCCATTTATTACTATGTTTTTTCCAAACTTTTCTGACAATAACCCTATTCCTTTTCTCAAAGCATTAATTGGCTGTCCACCTGTTCTTAGATATATGTTTTCCACAACTTCATCATTTTCATTTACCAATACAAAATTTGTACTCACCGATCCAACGTCAACTCCCAGATAAAACAAGCTCTTTTCCACGTCCTATTCTCTCCCTTCTCTTTTCGAGTAAATCTATAAAAGCTTCTATTCTAGTCATATATCCCGCTTCTCCAGTAAGTTCATCAATAATTAAAGTCAGTATAGGAATGTCCAAATCCCTCTCTATAGATGGAAGTATGCTTTCTGCAACTATTTCTGGCATACATGTAAGAGGATAAATTTGAATTACCCCATCATAATTTTTGTTAGCATATATTGCTGTATTTCCTATTGTCTCTTGTGCATGCCCTCCTATCATTGCTCCTAAATAAGGCTTTGCAGCTATTTTATAATCATCATCTTTTTTAATTGGCAAAATACCCTTTACTATGTGTTCAATTATCCAATCACTTACTGTTATTGCCCTGTCAACTTCTATCCCCATATTGCCTAATGTTGTTTCAATATTAAAACTAGTAAAATAATCTATTGTGGTATATATTTCTCCCACTATTCCAATTTTTATAGGGTTTAATTTTTTATCTATCTCTAACCTTAAAATTTGATTTTTTGTTCTTTCTATTAATTTCAAAATTTCTTTAGAGCCCTTTGCTTTTAAAACTTTACTTTGAAAGTTGGTGTATATTTTGTCCACAGAGCCTTTTTTAATCTCTATAGGACGAAATTTAAATGTTAATTTTTCTAAATCATCTACCTTTTTTGATACTATAATGATGTTTTTTAAAATTTTTATAATCTTAAATATATTTAATCCACCTGTAAGCTTTTTTACTCTTGTTAGAAATTCTTTTATATTTCCATTAGGCAGCTCTAAAGTCAATACATCCATATCATAACCATTATCCTGCAATATTTCTCTGCTCATTTCGCAATAATATCCAAATCTGCAAGGACCACAGCCGCCTACAATCAATACTGTGTCCGCCCCTTTTTTATATGCTTCTATATAATTGCCCAAATTCATTTTTAGTGGTAGACACGCCATTTCAGGTGCATATTTTGTGCCTATTTCCAATGCCTTTTTGTTGTTAAAGGGGGGTATTTGATAATCAACTCCTAAATCATCCAACAGAAATTTTGCAACAATATATGTATTACCCATATGCGGAAACGTTATTTTCATTTTTATTCCTCCATCTTATCATATCAATAAAAGCTTCTAATCTTGTATTCATCCCTGCCTCACCTGAATGTTCATCAATATTTAACACTATAAATGGGATTTTAGAATCTTTTCTAACTTTTCTCTCTATCAAATCACATACAAAGGAATCTATGCCACAGCCAAAAGCCATCAAACACATTATCCCGTCTATGTCTCCTCTTTCTATTAAATGAGTTGCTGCTCCAATAGCTTTTCTCCCATAATTCCAAAACATTTGTTTTTTTAAAGGCTTTACATTTTTGTTGATAATTTCATCATTAATCATGTCAATGGTTATTATATTTATATCATCATTTTTAAGTTTTCCTATTACATTCATACTGCTATATTTATCATATATATTATAGGCATGCCCTATTAATGCTATATTAAGTCTATATTTGCTATTTTTTCTAATGACATTAAATTTCTTTTCCAAAATATCACAAGGTAATGTTCCTTCCTTTACTTTATTTCTAAACTCATAATAGTTCTCTAAAGCTTTTTTATATGCATTCTTTATACGCCTTACATCTTGCGTAAAAATTTTGCCTATTTCCAAAACTGCTTCTAAAGCTTTTTTATTGGACTTTCTTAAATTAATTTCTGTGTCTATAATTTCTGGAATATCCTTTATTGTATTTTTAACCATATCCGGCAACCCACCAAATTTGGGGCATATATATTCATTTTTAGATACACTTGTAAACCTGGGTATAAATAAATAATCCACTTTATCCTTAATGTTTAAAATATGACCATGAAATAATTTCACAGGAAGGCATGCTTGATCTACAGTTAATTTTACTCCATCATCCATAATTTTTTTTGTTGTATTGTCAGATAATATCACTTCTGCCCCAAGTTCTTCAAAAAAAACTTTCCACAAAGGATAGTATTGGTAATAAAATAACGCTCTTGGTATTCCTACTTTTTTATTCATTGTCAACACCTCAAAAGCTATTATTTACTTATATGATCTTTTTTATACTTAATTTTGAGTCTTTTACCATCTTTTAAAACTTTATTGTAAACTGTTCTAATAGAAAATTGGTAAAAAATAAAAAAGAACTAAAAATCATAGCTCTTTCTATTTTAAAGTGGCATCAAAACACTATAAGAATGTATTTTTATATATCTAGTCTTGTATATACTCTGTAAGTCCTAAACGTTCATAAGTTTCTCTAACAAGAGTCTGCCAATACAAATTGTCTCCTGACATTTTTTCTGCCTTTTGTAAAAACTCCAATGCTTTTTTCTCATTATTCCCATTGTAATATCCCACTGCACAATTTAAATAATTCATAACATTTTCAGAGTCTTTCTTTAATGCCTCTTCACTAATGCGTATTAACTCTGTCCAGTTTTCAGCTAATGTATAACTATCCATGGCTCTTACAATATAATAGTCATTGCCAATATCTCTATACAACTGCTCGTACATACTTGCAGCCTCTTGATAATTTTCCTCTCTGTAAAGTCTATAGGCCTTCATTTCTGGATCTATAATTTCAATTTCATATTCTTTCGTCAGTTCTTCTATCCATTCATTATATTTGTCAGAGTTAAGAAATTCATTTACAATAAGCATTTCTTTATATTCCTCTTCTGTTCTAAAATATTTCATAATCTTTTCAATATATACAATTTCATATCCCTTTGAAGTCTCTATAGGCTCTAGTAGTTGATGAATCTCTGCACTAAATACATATCTGTTTATTTCTGGATGGGTTTTTGCAAAAACTGCACCTGTAACCAATCCACCGTTTTTTGAGGTCTCTTCATTTTCAGAAAGAGTTTTTGCCATGTTTTCAAAATTTTCTCCCTTTAAAAGACCTTCATAAATACCGTTGGCTTTTTCAAATGCTTTCTCTTTGCCTATATCATCAGCAGAAATAAATATATGTCTGTAGTCAACTTTTTTGTTTTGCATTTTATGCTCATTGTATTTTCCTTCAAATTCTTCTTGGTCAATAGATATGGAGTACTTAACAGCTGCATTATAAAACAACCGATGTTTTATAATATATTCTTTTATACCTGTTCTCATTTCTTCTTGGTCTTGATAACCTTGGGATGCCATAAACTGGTTCTTTTCTGCAGGATTTTCATATTTTGCATCTATAAATTTTAATATATATTCATCAATTTCTTCTTCCGTCACTGTTATCCCAGATTTTTCAAATGCATAGTCATCAAGTATAATTTTTTCAATTATTTGATCAAGAAGCATATCATTTCGTTCTTCATCACTTTTTCTCATCATCTCTGGATTTCTTTTATGTCTTTCAAAAAAAATATTTCTTTCTGAAACAAAAACATCCGCACTTACAAAAGTGCCATTTATTTTAAGTGCTTCCTGTCCAAAAGACTTTGGTTCTTCTTTCACACTTTCATTATTGTCTTCATTATTATCTGATAGAAAAAAAATTCCCCCTATAGATGCTAATATAATCAACACTATAGCCAGCACTAATAATGCTATCTTTTTCTTAGGCATTTAAAACTACCTCCAAACCAAATTAGATTTTAAAAATATTTTAAATTCTATTTTATAATAATTATAACTGTACTGTTACAACTTTTCAATTCTATTAGTATAGAGGCATATATATAATTAAAATAAAAATGCTAGGTTAAAAAATAAGTTTTTCAACCTAGCATTTTTATTGAAACTTTAAGAAAAGGTTGGTTTTTACGCCTTTCCATCGCATCCTAATACGTTGATTATTTTATTCTTAACTAACTCTTTTATAGCAATTCTTGCTGGACCTAAGTACTGTCTTGGGTCAAAATGAGATGGATTTTCAGCAAAATACTTTCTTATAGAACCTGTCATAGCAAGTCTTAAATCTGAGTCTATATTTATTTTACAAACTGCCATTGATGCTGCTTTTCTTAACATCTCTTCCGGAACACCTTGTGCACCTGGCATTTCTCCACCATATTTGTTAATCATTTCAACATATTCTGGAATTACTGATGAAGCACCATGTAAAACTATAGGAAAACCTGGCAATCTTT
>DUVG01000180.1 GCA_012841175.1 Clostridium sp. | reverse complement strand
TCCTGTGGGCCAACAGTATATAATTATTTTCATATTGGAAATGCAAGACCTTTTATTATATTTGATACCTTGAGAAGATACCTTGAATATAAAGGTTATAATGTAAAGTTTATTCAAAACTTTACCGATATTGATGATAAAATGATAAAAAGGGCAAATGAAGAGGGAATAGAGGTGCAAGAACTTGCACAAAAATATATTGATGAATATTTTAAAGATGCAAAAGGGCTTGGTATAAAAGAAGCTTCTCTTCATCCTAAAGCTACTGAAAATATAGATGCAATAATAGAAATTATAAGAAAACTTGAAGAAAAAGGCTTTGCATATAGTGCAGACGGGGATGTATATTTTAGCACCCAGAAATTTAAAGAGTATGGAAAATTGTCTCACCAACCAATAGAGGATTTAGAACTTGGTTCTAGAGTAGATGTTGATTCTAGAAAAAAAGATGCTATGGATTTTGTACTATGGAAAAAACACAAGCCGGGAGAGCCTTATTGGGAAAGTCCCTGGGGAAAAGGCAGGCCGGGATGGCATATAGAGTGCTCCGCAATGGCAAATAAATATTTAGGAGAGACAATTGATATACATAGTGGAGGACAGGATTTAATATTTCCCCACCATGAAAACGAGATTGCACAGAGTGAAGCTGCAAATGGAAAACCTTTTGCAAGGTACTGGATGCACAATGGTTTTATAAATGTGGACAATGAAAAAATGTCTAAATCTAAAGGGAACTTTTTTACAGTAAGGGATATTGTGAAAGAGTTTGATTATGAAGTAATAAGGTTTTTCATGCTTTCTGCTCATTACAGAAATCCCATAAATTTTAGCAGAAAACTTTTAGAACAAGCTAAAAGTGGACTAGACAGAATTTATACTTGCATTGATAATTTAGAACATTTAGACAAAAATGCAACTAAATCAGAAATTTCTGATGGGGAAAAAGAAATTGAAAAAAGTCTTGATGAATTAAAAGACAAATTTATTAAAGCTATGGATGATGACCTTAATACTGCTGATGCAATTGCTGCAATTTTTGATATAGTAAAAGAAAGTAATACAAATATTAATGCTGATTCATCTAAGGAAATAATTGAAAAAGCTTATTTTCTTTTAAAAGAACTGGGAAAAGTTTTAGGAATAGGCTTAAAGGAAAGAGAGAAAAATATTGACAGTGAAATACAAGAACTTATTGAAAGAAGACAGCAAGCAAGGAAGGAAAAGAACTGGAAGGAAGCTGACGAAATTAGAGATAAATTAAAGGAAATGGGAATAACGTTACAAGATACTCCACAGGGAGTAAAAGTGGTGTATGATAAATAATAAATGTTTACTTAAAACCAGTGATGTTATATAATAATACAGTTAATAAAAAATGTTATAATTTATTAGAGGTAAAAAATGATTGAAGAAACATGTGGTGGTTTCTTAGAGAGGTTTGAATTTAGTGAAAATGCAATAAATAATTTGTCTCCATTAGCGTTGGCGTATATAGGAGATTCTGTATATGAGGTTTTTGTGCGTACATTTTTAGTAAGCAAAGGGAATATTCCTGTGCACGTACTTCACAAAAAGTCCATTAATTATGTAAAAGCAAAGGCACAATCGGATATAATACATAGAATAATGGAGTTTTTAGATGATGAAGAACTAGATATTGTAAGGCGTGGGAGAAATGCAAAATCAGGAACCATTCCTAAAAATGCCAATGTCACTGATTACAAATATGCCACAGGTTTTGAGTCATTAATAGGATATTTGTATTTGAAAAAAAGGTATAAACGTTTAATGTATATACTTGAAATAGCTGTTTTAGGAGGTATGGAACAGACCGATAATAAAATTTGATTTTTAAATGGGAATTTATTATTTGGTCATTTCTAAGATTATGGTAAACAATAATAATAAAAATTCAAACAGAAAAAGGACAAATAGTTTTGTCAGGGAAGAAAAATCCAGTAGAAACAGGGAAAATGAAGTTAATTCAGACATACTAGAAGGAAGAAATTCTGTTTTAGAAGCGATAAAAGCTAATAGAACAATAAATAAGCTATTAATTCAAAAAGGAAATAAAGAAGGTTCTATAAAGCATATAATTGCCCTAGCACGGGAAAAAGGAATTGTAATACAGGAGACGGACAGGATTAATTTAGACAAAATCTCCACTACCCATGCTCATCAGGGAGTAATTGCATATGTTGCTTCTAAAGATTATGTAGAAGTTGATGAAATTCTAGAGGTGGCCATGTTAAAAGGGGAAGACCCTTTTATTATTATACTTGACGGTATAGAAGATTCATATAATTTAGGCTCTATTCTAAGAACTGCTAATGCAGCTGGTGCCCATGGAGTTATCATTCCTAAAAGAAGAGCTGTAGGTCTTAATGCATCTGTTTCTAAAGCGTCAGCAGGCGCTATTGAGTATGTTCCGGTAGCACGTGTTACTAATATTGGACAAACTATAGATTATTTAAAAAAGAAAAACATATGGATAGTAGGAACGGACCATTCAGGAGAAAAAGCATTTTACCAAAGTGACTTAAAAGGATCAATTGCATTGGTTTTAGGCAGCGAAGGAGAAGGAATGGGTAAACTGGTTTCTCAAAAATGTGATTTTATTGTAAACATACCTATGAAGGGGCAGATATCTTCTTTAAATGTAGCTGTAGCAGGTGCAATAATTATGTACGAAGTTTTAAGACAAAGAAATCTTTAATATTATCCACTACAATAAAAAAATAAAATGCCGATAATAATATCGAAGGACTTACTTTTAAAAATTCTGCTGAAAATATAAGTATATTTTCAGTAAGAATTTTTAAAAGTTAAAAAAAAGAGAAGGCTAAGGTAAACAGTTGTTATACTTTGATTTAAAGCAGAACAGACAAGAATATAATACTTGACAGATAGTATGGCTTTAATGTATAATGTCAATGGGTGTGCTGTGGTTTTGAGTGAAAAACTGCTTATCCTATTTATATTCAGTTTTTCCTATTATCTCTATTCTGTATATCTAGCCTTAAAACTTTATAGTTAACAAAATAAAAGGGGGCGTTATTTTGAAGTCAAACGCGCAAATGGAAACAGTAAAAGTTTTTAACACTATGGTTGATGAAGAAATAATTGAAGATAGTAGAGCAGGTGATGATAAGGCCCTCGAGTATTTAATCAATAAGTATAGAGGTTTTGTTCGGGCAAAGGCAAGAACCTACTTTCTTATTGGGGCAGACCGAGAAGACATAATTCAAGAAGGCATGATAGGCCTATACAAAGCAATAAGAGACTATAGAGAGGACAAGCTTTCATCTTTTCGTGCTTTTGCAGAGCTTTGCATAACCAGGCAAATTATAACTGCAATAAAGACCGCCACCAGGCAAAAGCATATTCCATTAAATTCGTATGTTTCTCTTAATAAACCCATATTTGATGAAGAATCTGACCGTACACTCATGGATATAATAAGTGAGGAAAGAATCAGCGACCCTGAGGAAATGGTTATAAACCGTGAAGAATTTTCAGGTATTGAGGCAAAAATGAGTGAGATTTTAAGTGGATTAGAATGTGATGTTTTAACATTGTACTTACAAGGCAAATCTTATCAAGAGATTGCTGTGGATCTCAACAGGCATGTAAAATCAATAGACAATGCCTTGCAGAGGGTGAAACGTAAGTTGGAAAAGCATTTTGAAGAAATCAGATCATAAATAGTTTATTTAGAAGAAAAGTGGCTACAAAGAATGTATTACAATCTTTGTAGCCTTAATTTTGCCCTCAATATACTTTTATTCAAATGTTTTAACTTCAATATTTAGTATTTCCACATTTTCAATTGGTTTATCATTTTGATCCACTTCAGTGGCTGCTATTTTGTCCACAATGTCTAATCCCTCATAAACTTGACCAAATACAGTATGGCGACCATCAAGATGTGGAGTTCCTCCAAGTTCTTCGTAGGTTTTTAATATTTCCTCATTAGCTCCAGCCTGTCCGGCAGCTCTTAATGATGCATCATTTACTTTTGTATTTTGTACTATAAAAAATTGGCTTCCATTTGTATTAGCTCCTCTGTTTGCCATTGAAAGGGCGCCTCTAAAATGGCGGAATGAATCATCAAATTCATCTTCAAAAGGTTCACCCCAAATGCTTTCGCCACCTCTACCAGTACCCTGGGGATCTCCGCCTTGGATCATAAAATCATTTATTACTCTGTGAAAAATTACACCGTCATAATATCCGTTTTCTGCATGAGTTGTAAAATTTTCAACAGCCTTTGGTGCTACATCAGGAAAAAGTTTAATTTTAATTTCTCCCATACTTGTAGTCATAATTGCTACCTTGTCACCTGGCTGTGGGGGTTTGAGCTGTTCAAATTCTTTTTTTTCTTCACTTCCTGCTTTTTCTTTAGGATTAGAATCTTTAAATTTAGAACTACAAGCAGTACCAAGTAAAATTAATATAATTAAAAAAATAAAAGATGTTTTTTTAAGCATGTTTTTTCACCTCATATACCAGTTTGTTTTTTAGGACTACTTATATTAAACAGTATTTTAAGGAGTTTTTCAATAAGTGTTTATTAAATTTAAATAATTGTTTACACTTTCTTTAAATTTTTCTTATATGGAACTCTTTAAATTTCCTTGATAGTCACCCATATTTTAAAGACTTTTGACAGAAGCATCCTCTCAACTTTGAGTCTATATTCTTTTTTTTCTAAAATTAAAATATCTCTATCTACAACTTTTACTAAAAGCTCCATATCAAGAGCATCAACTTCTTTTCCTAATATACCTTCATATTGATTTTTTATATACTTTTCAAACTGGATTTTATCAAAATTATCCTCCTCTATATTATCATAAATTAAATAAACTATGATGTCTTCCACAATAAATTTACTCTTATCTAATTCTTCTAAGGACTCTTTGAGTTTTGTATATCTTATTTTGTTTTCTTCTACAGTATTTTCTAAAGACACTATTTTCTCATGATAGCTGTCAATTCTGTAACTAATTAAAGATATCATTGCTGTGCAGCCAATTAAAATACCTGCTAAAAGACCTGCAATAGAGGAAATTAAGAATTTAAGCACTATAGTTTTCATTTTATCATTGACTCTCCACATTTTTGAATTAGTCTTATAAATCCGTAGCCCATATTTGACCCTAAAACTGCTACCACCACATAAATAGCTTGTTTTATAATTGATTTGATTTCTCCTTTAAATATGCCCTTTTCTATTGCTTCAAAGGAAGAAAATGTGCCACCTAAAGCAACAGCCACTGCCCAAATTTTTACCGAGCTAGCTATATTGAACATGGTTTTTAGTGGAGGGTGATCATTAATTAAGGCACCTATTCCTGCTAAAAGACTTGCTCCTACAATTACTCCAAAAGATATTAAAAAATTATATACTATATTGCTTGGTAATGAAAACATATTTGTCACCATTTTTTAAGATATCATTTCTCATATATCCTATGAAGGGAATAAAGGGTTTATTCTTTGTATATTTGTTTTGCAAAAGGGGTTCATAGGTACAAGGATTTTAGCATAAATTTTTATAAAACTGATTTCAGGAGAAATTTTATGAAGTGGGATATGGCTTTAATTATTTTAAATTTTGTTATTGGAACAGCTTTAATTATGTATGGGGTCAGTTTAATGAGCAGAGGTCTTGAAAGTGCAAATGTAAAGTTTATAAAGAAGCTGCTTTCTAAATTTACCGGAACGGTTTTTGCAGCATTTTTAACAGGCACTTTCCTTACGGCATTAGTACAAAGCAGCACTGCTGTTACAGTTATAACAGTAGGACTTGTAAACTCTGGTTTAATTAAACTCCACCAGGCTGTTGGAATAATATATGGTGCCAACATTGGAACAACAATTACTGCACAGCTTATGTCTATTAAAGTGGATAAAGCTGCATATGTTATTGTGTTATTGGGTTTGCTCTTTAAATGCATATCCAGGAAAAAAACATTAAAGAGTTTAGGTTCTGGACTTATAGGACTAGGACTTATGTTTTCAGGATTTAATATTTTAGATTTAAGTGTATCATGTATAAAAGAAAGTGTCACTTTACATGAGATATTTCAAAGATACGGGCAAAACTGCCTTGTGGGCATTGTAATTGGAGTGGTAAGCACAATGCTTGTACACAGCAGCAGTGCAACAGTGGCAATAACAATAGCCCTTTTTAATTCTAATTTAATAACTTTTGAGGCTGCTTTAGGCCTTATGTTTGGTGATAATATAGGAACTTGTATTACTGCCCAGATGGCAAGCCTTAAAATGGGGGTATATGGGAAAAGAACTGCTTGGGCACATACCATGTATAATATAATAGGGGTACTTATAGCACTTGTTTTTTTTGTACCATTTGTTAAAATGGTACAAGGGATTACATATTATATAGGGGGGGATAAAAGCAAATTAGTAGCTAACGCACATACTATTTTTAATATATTTAGTGCTATACTATTTTTGCCTATTACAAAATATTATGTTAAATTTATAGAGTGGCTAGTACCTGATAAAAATTAAAAATTGCTTTTTATATAATATTTTTTTA
>DUVG01000179.1 GCA_012841175.1 Clostridium sp. | reverse complement strand
CAGAACCACTTATGCTGAAAAAAGGAACTCCTGCCTCACCGGATACTGCCTTTGCCAAAAGAGTCTTACCTGTTCCTGGAGGTCCTACCAAAAGAACTCCCTTAGGAATTCTAGCTCCTAATTCAACAAACTTTTTGGGGTTTTTTAGAAACTCTACAATTTCTTGCAGTTCCTCTTTTTCTTCCTTTGCACCTGCTACATCATTAAAGTTAACTTTCTTTTTATCATCAATGGTCATCTTTGCCCTGCTTTTGCCAAAAGACATGACCCTGTTTCCGCCTCCACCTTGGGACTGCTGAAGAAAGAAAACCCAAAACAACACCACTATAACTATCAAACCTAATGTAGGTATCATAGCTACCCACCATGGAGGTGTTGAAGGTTCTTTGAAAATATATGCAAATCCACCCTCTTCAGTGTAATATTCTTCTACTTGCAAAGAAAATAGATGAACATCAGGTATATATACTGTTCGGGATTTGTTTCCTTCGCCTTTCATCACTACTGTAGCGGCATTTCCTTCAAGTTCAATTTTCTCTACATTGCCCTTTTGAATTTGCATTATAAGTTCGGAATAATACATATCATCGGGCTTTCCGCCATTTTGAAAAAATATGAGAACTAACATAAGTATTATAAGCAATACTATATAAAAGCTCATGTTCTTAAAATGTTTCAAATAGCTCCCTCCTTAACTTTATAAATAACCAGCACTCTTAAAACCTATGGATAATTCAAGTTATATTCTTTCTTTTCCATATATACAACAATTATTCTACAAATACAATAAAAAATCAATATAAAAAACTTTTTTTTATTGTTTAATCATAATAAACATGTGGTTTTAATACACAGACATCAGGTAAATTTCTATATCTTTCTGCAAAATCCATGCCATAACCAACAACAAATTCATCTGGTATTACTATTCCCTTATATTCTATTTCAATTTCCACTTCTCTTCTTGAAGGCTTATCCAATGCTGTACAACATTTTACATCTTTAGGTCCTCTTGCATTGAAAAGGTCTTTTAAATATCTTAATGTCAGTCCTGAATCCACTAAATCTTCAACAATCAATACATGTTTTCCCATTATGTCAATGTCAATATCTTTCATTATACGGACTACACCGGAGGAACGAGTAGAATCTCCATAACTAGAAACTGAAATAAAATCTAAGTCTATAGGTATATCTATATTTCTTATGAGGTCTGATAAAAAAACTACTCCTCCTTTTAATACACCTATTAAAACCAGTTTTTTGTCTTTGTAGTCAGCTGAAATTCTTTTGCCAAGTTCTTTCGCACTTTTTTCTAATTCTTCTCTTGTAATTAATACTTTTTCAATATCCTCAGTCATATTTACCTCCCTATATCCTCAAATTACTTTTTTATTATTTTAAAAGCAAACTTACTTAATCTTCAAGTTTTATAAATTCAAGTTTTAATACTTTCTTAGTACTCTTAGTAACTTTGTATTTATCACTTATCACATATCCTATTATCCATACTATTTCTTTATCTTTAGCAACAAGGGGAATTTTCTCCCTTATATCTATCGGTACTTTTTCATCAATAAAATACTTTTTTAATTTTTTTGTGCCATTTGAGTTAATGGGTTTAATTAGATCCCCACTTTCTCTCTTTCTAATATTTATTCCACCTCTTAACTTGTCATAATCAAAATATTGAACTTTAGAGGTTTTTTGATTTTTTTCATATTGGTCTAAATTTACATCATCAATTATATTTCCTCTTAAGATAAAACTTTCTTCTTGTATTAAAGTATCTCCTGGTATATTTAACTTTATTTTGTAAAGATTAACCTGTGGAAAAGTTTTGAATTGATACACCTTTAAAATTTGGTACGACTTTTCAACTCTAATTTTATGCGGGAGATGTATCATAGCCCCAACTCTGCCATCTAAAGCTAGTTTAATAATATCGTCAATGTGTACACTTTCTATGCCCTTTATAAATCCTATTGTTTCTTTTATTGCTTTTCTTAATATTCTTCCCTTTGCGCCTTTATGATAGCTATTAAATATTTTTATATTTAATACTATTTGCCCATCTTGCCCATCACTTTTTTTTACTAAAGCTTTATTATACAATTTCTCTGTATAATATTCAATAAAATCATTTTCATTTTTTATTATTTCAGACATTTTTGTAAGTTTAGAAATAATGTCTATATTAAATTGCTCATTTATATAGGGTATCAAATCAAGCCTTATTTTGTTTCTGGTATAAATTGATTCTAGATTTGTTTTGTCGGTTCTAGGTTCTAACTTGTATTTATTACAGTACTCTTCAATTTCCAATCTATCAATGTGAAGAAGAGGTCTTATAATTTTGCCTCTTTTAATATCCATGCCCTTTAAACCTGAAAGCCCTGCACCTCTTATTATGTTCATTAGTATTGTCTCAGCCTGATCATTTTTGTTATGTGCTACAGCTATTTTATTTGCATTTAAATCTTTAGCTGTTTTTTCAAAAATTCTGTATCTTTCATCTCTTCCTGCTTCTTCTATAGAAAGCTTCTTCTTTTTTGCAATGTTCTGTAAATCAATTTGTTCTATTTTTAATTTGATATTTAGCTTCTTACAAAGATTTTTGACATATTCCTCATCTTCAAATGAATCCTGCCCTCGTAACATGTGATTTACATGCACTGCCACAATCATTATATTCATACTCTCTTCAATGCTTTTAAGAACATGAAGAAGACATACTGAGTCTGGTCCACCAGACAAACCAACTATTATAGTATCTCCTTTATCAATAAGATTTTTATCTTTTATATCTGCTAAAACTTTTTCAACCATAACTAGTATGTATAACTCCCCTGTCCTATATTTTTTCTAATATAAAATATTTTACTACAAACTACTCTCTAAATTTTTCTAAGTTAGCAAATTTAGTGTACTGACCAAGCCATGCTAACTCAACAGTTCCAGTGGAACCACTTCTATGCTTTGCAATTATTACCTCTGCCACATTCTTTTTTTCTGTTTCTGGATTATAATAATCGTCTCTATAAAGAAACATTACAATGTCTGCGTCCTGCTCAATTGCACCAGATTCTCTCAAGTCACTTAGTATAGGTCTGTGGTCTCCTCTAAGCTCTGGTGCACGGCTAAGCTGGGATAGCGCTATAACAGGTACATTTATTTCCTTTGCAAGGATTTTTAAAGACCTAGATATTTCTGATATTTCCTGCTGTCTGCTTTCGTTCTTGCCCCTACCCTGCATAAGCTGTAAATAGTCAATTATAACAAGTCCAAGATTTTTTTCTAATTTTAACCTCCTGCATTTTGCCCTTATTTCCATAGCTGTCACCCCTGGAGTATCATCTATGTAAATTGGAGCATCAGAAATAGGCCCTAAAGCTTTAGCTACCTTTTGCCAGTCACTGTCTTCCAATTGACCGGTTCTCATTTTTTGGGCATCTACCATAGCTTCACAGCACAGCATTCTGTTAACAAGCTGCTCCTTTGACATCTCAAGACTAAATATGGCAACCGGCACCTGGGAGTGAATTGCTGCATACTGTGCAATATTTAAAACAAAGGAGGTCTTTCCCATAGCTGGCCTTGCTGCAATTAAAATTAAGTCAGAATTATGAAGCCCTGCCGTCTTATGGTCAAGGTCTACAAAACCTGTAGGAATACCGGTAACATTTCCTTTGTTATTATAAAGTTCTTCTAATCTGTCAAAAGTTTCGATTAGTACATCCTTTATTTGAACAAATCCTTGATTATTCCTTTTTTGTGAAATGTCAAAAATACCTTTTTCTGCTCTGTCTAATATATATTCCACTTCTTCTGTTTCATCATATCCCATGTTAATTATTTCAGAAGAAGTTTTTATAAGTCTTCTTAATATGGATTTTTCTTCAACAATTTTAGCATAGTGTTTTGCATTAGCAGTGGTTGGAACTGCATTCACTAAATTAGTTAGGTATTCTAACCCACCTACCGCATCTATAGAGCCCCTTATTTTAAGTTGCTCAGATACTGTGATTAAATCAATAGGCTCTCCTCTTTCATACAAATCCATAATTGCCTCATAAATTTCCTTATGGTCTTCCCTATAAAAGTCTGACACATCAATTATTTCGGCTATGGTGGATAAAACTCCTTTATCCAAAAGAGAAGCGCCTAAAACTGATTGCTCAGCTTCTATGTTTTGGGGAGGTATTCGCCCCAATGAACCTAAGTCCATATCTTTTTACCCCTCTTCTCCTTGTTCCACTTTAACAGAAATTTTTCCTGTTACACCGGGATACACTTTTACCTCTCCTTCATATGTGCCTAAAGCCTTTATACTATCTGGAAAGTTGATTTTTTTCTTATCTATTTTTATTTTATGTTTCTTTTCCAATTCATCTGAGACATCTTTACTTGTAATGGAACCAAATAATTTCCCATTTTCACCTGCTTTTACTTTAAACTCCACAGTGATTTTTTCAAGCTTTTTGCAAAGTTCTTTTGCCTCTTCAAGTTCCTTGCTTTTTTTGTTCTTTTCTGCCTGCTTCTTAACTTTCATATCATTCATGTTTTTTGCATTTGCCTCTACTGCAAGCCCCTTTGGAAGCAAAAAGTTTCTAGCATATCCATCACTTACATTTACCAAATCATCTTTTTTACCCAATCCTTTTACATCTTCTGTTAAAATTACTTTCATATCATCTCTCTCCTTCAAACTATATATTTAGTTGTTGTCTGGTATTTCTTCTTTATATTCGTCTATGGACTTTTTAAGTTTTTCAATTGCCTCCACAGTGGAAACACCTTGAAGTTGGGCACCTGCAAAAGTTAAATGCCCTCCTCCTCCAAGCTTCTCTAATATAACTTGGACATTTATATCTCCTAGTGACCTTCCACTTATTGAAATACCATCGTTTATATTGCACAGTACAAAAGCTGCCTGAATCCCCTTAAGATTTACAAGTTGATCTGCTGCCTGTGCAGCTATTACAGTTGCATTTTTCATATCAGGGGGACACACTGAAATGGCAATGTTTTCATTGTAAAGCTGAGCATCTTTAACAATATTTGAAATATGAGTGTATGTAGTTAAATCATTTTGAAACATTTGTTTAACCATAACGGTATCTACACCCTGTCTTCGCAAAAATGCAGCCGCTTCAAATGTCCTAACTCCTGTCTTAAAAGTGAAGTTTTTTGTATCTACAACTATTCCAGCATATAGGGCTTCTGCTTCAATAAGAGCAAGCTTTATCTTTTCTTCAACATACTGCAAAATTTCTGTAACCAGCTCACAAGTTGAGGATGCGTATGTTTCCTGATATGTTAAAACTGCATTTTGTAGATAGTCAACTCCCCTTCTGTGATGGTCAATAACAACTATCTGCTCTGTATATTTTATCAAATCTGGGGCTTCTGTAAAGCTGGGTTTATGTGTATCCACAATAACCAGCAAAGTTTTTTTGTTTATTTTTTCAAGGGCATCCCCAGTGGATATAAACAATCCCTCATAATCCTTGTCACTTTCAATTTTAGAAATCATACATTCAATATTGGCGTTTGATTTATTTAAAACTATATGAGCTTGCTTTTTTCTTCTGGTTGCAATGCTATAAATCCCCAAAGCAGAACCAAGACAATCTATATCACAATTTTTATGTCCCATAATCATAACCTCTGATGACTGGTCAATAAGCTCTCTTAGTGCAAAGGCAATTACTCGTGCCTTTACCCTGGTTCTCTTCTCAATCTCCCTTGTCTTGCCACCGTAAAAGGATATTTCCTCACCATCTTTTATAACAACCTGGTCTCCCCCTCTGCCTAAGGCAATATCCAATGCAGCATTTGCATATCGGAATTTATCTAAAAGAGAATTTCCTCCTTTTCCAATACCAATACTCAGGGTAACAGGTATTGTATTCCCAATATTTATTTCTTTAATGCTATCTAAAATATCAAACTTTTTCTCTTGAAAAGTTTTTAGATATTTGTTTTCAAAAATAAACAAGTATTTGTCTCTTTCGTACTTTTTAACAATTCCATTGGAATATCCAGTCCAATTATTTATTTTAGTTTCTATTTCTACAAGCATTTGAGGCCCTTGTGTGTCTTCAATACTCTGCATCAAATCGTCATAATTGTCTATAATAAAAACACCTACCACTGTCCTCTCATCATCATATGTTTTTTTTAAGTTTACCAGCTCTGTATTATCAATGAAATATAGAAGCAATATAATTTCATCTTCATTAATTTTATTATCAACTTTTATAAAATTCCCTAAAACACAATAGTTTCTATCATGTATTTTAGTTTCATTTGAGAAATTCATAGTTTCATTTGAAAAACTTTCTGGATTTAGGTCTTTTGCAAAAGTTTGTATTGTCTTTTCTAGCAATTCCTCCCCATCAAAAACCTTTTTAAATGAGGAATTATACCAAATTATAGTCCCATCTAGTTCAATTAACACCAGGGGCATTGGAAAATTCAACAAAGTATCTTTTGTTGCCATATCTATATTAAATGTAAGATTTTCGATATATTGAGTTATTTCCTTTTTTCTTTTGTAATTATATCTAAAATTATAGTATAAAAGGAATAAGAAAAATACAAACCCTGGTATTGCCACCTTTATTTCTAAAAAGGCAATTATTATCAATAACATAAGTATTATCAAAAGATAAAAACTAGCCTTTTGTATAAAAATTCCCGCAAACTTTTTACCTTTCATTATCCTTCTCCTGTATTCTAAGGCATCTACTTTTTTTTAAAAAATTATATAT
>DUVG01000178.1 GCA_012841175.1 Clostridium sp. | reverse complement strand
TAGTAATCCCGGGGGCATTTCTTAAAAAATGATTTTCTTGCCTGAATATTAAATGCTGAAATGGCATTTTAAAAAACTCTCTTGTGAGAGTATTGGCAGGAGATGGGTTCATGCTTTTACCGTGAAACTTATTAGAGGTATACTTGATAAAATAGTATATATCAGGTAAAATTAAATTGATTATATATTTTTTTAAAATACAAAGGAGGAATAAAAACAAGGTTAAAAAATGTGCTAGTATTATTAGTATAATCTTATTAGTGATTATTCCATTGACTGTAAATGCAGGAGATTATACCAGTTCGAATCCCAATAAGAATTCAAATTATAACAGGTACAGGGCAAAGTACTATGCAGAAACTTATGGACCAATTTTTGAAACCCCATATGGAGGAACTGGAAGTGGAACTAGTGGTCTTTATGCTGATAAATATTATAATTTTTATGATGATGGTGGTAATTGCACAAATTTCGTTTCACAAGTGCTAAAGTTTGGTTATATGAATTACCAAGGCACTAATAGAGACTGTTATTCATCATGGTTTTATAATGGCACATATCCAGATTATTCATCTACTTGGACACATGCACATTGGTTTAGAAGACATTGGGGAAATGTAAATAATGTGGGTAGTAATAGAGCATATAGTTATAAGGTTTACACAGTTGCTGAAGCTCTTGACAATTGGACTACGATATTGTATGACATGTGGGAAGGAGATATTGTTCAATACGCTTATCCAAATGGAACTACATATCATTCACAAGTAATACACGATTGGGAACCTGGTGTTTTATACTATGCTCAACATTCAACAAATAGTGGAGCCTTTTACGCAAATGCGAATTTGAAAAATTATCTTCTAGGAATACCTAGTGATTATTATTTCTTTACCTACCAAATAAAAAGTGGATATTAATAAATTTCAAGTATAATAAAATTTAAGGAGGTTTTCATGTTGAAAAAAATAGTTACAAAAAAAGCAGTAATAATATTTTGTATTGCTTTATTTTTAGGTATTGGAACTGTAAGTGCATACAACGTGACTAGAGAAGAAAAAAGAATAGAGTATGATAACTTGAAGGTAGAATTTTACATAGAAAAAAGCATGCTTAATAAAATAGAAGATGCTGATGAAAGAACAAAAAAAGCTATGGAATTAAAGAAAAAAGGACTTGAGATTGCAGAACTTGGAGATGAAGTAAAGACTCAAGAAGAATTTGCAGAAGAATTAAAAGTTGTTTTGTCAGGTGTTAGATTAGGGTTAGAAGACACTAAGTTATATTGTAGAGATGATAATGAAAGAACAAAATTGTTTATAGAAATAATGGAAGAAAAACTAGCTAGAATAGAAAAAGATTTTAAAGAAGGTAACAAAACACCAGAACAGCTATTAAAAGAATTAAGGGATAGATCAGATGTAGATTATATATACGAAAATTATAAAGAAGGCTAATTGTAAGTTGTAAGTCTCAAAAATTCAATCTGGCTAAAATATGAACCTATATTTAACAAGTAAAGCAAGCAGAATATAAAATTTTATACTTTATAAACAATAATAGCTTAATCAAAAAACAAGCATTGTGGTAATTGATATGATACTTCCTAAGTTGTAATTTAATTGAACCTTGAAAAAATGGCACTGGTGAAAGTGTCTATATATTAATGAAGAAACTCTGACAGTTAAGGAGTATGAATACGATAAGGTAGTGCTTGAGGTAGTGTCAACTCTAAGTCAGGTTATGCAAAAAACAAGCTTTTGGTTTAAATTGCTAAGTTGCTTGTTTTTTGCATAAGTTATTTTGTTTAAAAAGTATAAATTTGTACGTATCACTTGCTTTATTTGTTAAATATTAGTTAGTGGTCTAGCAATATTGAATTTTTGCTAGGCACAGCCAACACATATTAAAAAATTTATCTGTTCGGTATTTCTAAATTGGACTTGACTATATCCATAAATTTTTCGTTATATTCTTTTTCTAATTTATATGTTTGACCTTCTATACCGATAATTGGACATCCGTCACCAGAATATCTAATATTCAATAATAAACCTGATGTTGTATTTGCTTTAATTAATACATCAAAAGGGCATGAAGTATTAAAATTATTAATGCTTTCTGCTTTGTATATAGCATCCTTGAAATTCTCAACTTCTTCTTCATTCATAAAGTATTCTTTGTCATTATCGATAATATATATTGATACGCTGTTTATAAAAGAAAAAATTTCTTTATCATATATTTCCACATCAAACATATTAGTGAGTAAATTCGTCAATTCCGTTGAGTGCATGTACATTTCTTTTGCTTCTTCGTTTTCTTGATTTATTAATAATTTAATATATCCTCCTTCAAAAATAACCATATTAATTTTCATGTAGTTGCTTTTTGAGTTTATAAGTATTATGCTTACATTTAACCCAATAATTTTATCTCCCCTAAAATCATTTTCGTTCTCTTCTAATATTTTCGCATTTTCGACATTATAAATAATTTCCTTTGCTTTTTCAGGAGTGATTTCGTAAATTTGCTTTTGCACCCCTGGAGTCTCATATAGGATAGATATAATAGAACTTTCTGGAATACTTATCCTATTATCTATCACATCAATATTAATTATCTCTTTATTATTATTTGCAATGCGAATTTTTGAAGCATTAGTTCCTAATAAAAAATCATTTTTAACCCATGATGGTATTAGTTCTTGTTCTTCAGATATTCCTTCTGTTATTAGTTCTTGTTCTCCATCTATTAATTTAGGAGATTGAGTAAATTGATTATTATCTTTCATTTCCACATTTGTGCAACCAGATATAAATAATATTAAACTAAGAAAAATAGATACTATCATTAGTCGTAACAAAACATATCCCTCCAATATTGATGTAACTTTAAGTGATAAAACTAAACTTTTTTTCTTATTAATCATATTTTTTTCTCCTTTTAATATTAATTTTAGTTTTTGTATTAATATTTAACTCAACTTTCGCAGGACAATAATGAGAGTTTTTCCTTTAGAAATATGGGTAACGCATTAATAAAGTAGTCAATAAACTTACTTATTTGTTCCTTAGAAAGCATAAGTTTTTGTTGCAAAGCATTTTTAAAAATATCAATTATTAGCTGGATGGCTTCAATAAATTGTATATC
>DUVG01000177.1 GCA_012841175.1 Clostridium sp. | reverse complement strand
ACAACTAAATGTTCCTCCATCCTTTAGAACCATAGAACCTGAACCTGAGTCTACCCAAAATTCAAAGTCATATCCTCCGTGAGTACCGATTTCACTTGATGTCACAGTACGTGCTTCTACATTTGGTGTAATTAAAATTGTAATGCACATTATAATTGCCAAAAGCACAGTTGTTTTTTGTTTCATTTGAACTCCTCCCTCTTATTTGTGTAAATTTTTATATTTTAAAAAGATAGGTTACTATACATGTACAAAAACAAAAACACTTCCTTTATATATTAATTATGCGATAAAAAATTATTTTTGAGGATACTTTTTTAAAACATAATAAGAAATTGTCTTTATACAATATAAAAACAATATAAAAAAGAGGAGATATTATCTCCTCTTACTCCATTCCCTTTAATTATACCAATTTTTATGTTTTTTACGCCATAAATGCTTTAATATCTTCATCAACTGAATTAATGCCTGATATACCAAATTCCTTCACTAAAACCTTTGCTACATTTGGTGATAAAAAGCTTGGCAATGTTGGTCCAAGATGAATATTTTTTACACCTAAATATAGAAGAGCTAAAAGTACAATTACAGCTTTTTGCTCATACCAAGCAATATTGTAAACAATAGGAAGTTCGTTAATGTCATTTAACTCAAATACTTCTTTTAGCTTTAGTGCAATTACAGCTAAAGAATAGGAGTCATTACACTGACCAGCATCAAGTACTCTTGGAATACCGCCAATATCACCTAATTTTAACTTGTTATAACGATATTTAGCACAACCTGCAGTAAGAATAACAGTATCATTTGGAAGTTTTTGAGCAAACTCAGTATAATAATCTCTAGATTTCATTCTGCCGTCACATCCTGCCATAACAAAGAATTTTTTTATAGCTCCAGATTTAACAGCATCCACTACCTTGTCTGCCAATGCCATCACCTGATTGTGAGCAAATCCTCCTACAATACTTCCAGTTTCAATTTCATTAGGTGTTGGAAGATTTTTAGCAAGCTCTATAATTTCTGAAAAATCCTTTTTGCCATTTTCATCAGGTTCTATATGTTTGCATCCAGGATAACCAGAAGATCCTGTAGTAAATATTCTATTTCTCACCTCTTCGTTTCTTGGTGGAACAATACAGTTTGTTGTAAATAAAATTGGACCGTTAAAGGACTCAAATTCACTAAGTTGTTTCCACCATGCATTTCCATAGTTTCCTACAAAATTATCATACTTTTTAAAGTAAGGATAATAGTGGGCTGGAAGCATTTCACTATGAGTGTATACATCTACTCCAGTGCCCTTTGTCTGTTCTAACAACTGTTCTAGGTCCGTTAAGTCGTGTCCAGAAATTAAAATTGCTGGATTGTTTCTTACTCCAATATTTACTTCGGTAATTTCTGGATTACCATACTTAGAAGTATTAGCTTCATCTAAAAGAGCCATAACTTTAACCCCATGTTCCCCTGTTTTTAACGTAAGTGAAACAAGCTGGTCAACTGTTAGGGAATCATCAAGTGTAGCTGCTAGTGCTTCATAGATAAATTCATTAATTTCAGAGTTTTCTTTTCCAATATTTTTTGCGTGTTCAGCATAAGCTGCCATACCTTTAATTCCATATATAATCATTTCTCTCAAAGAACGAATATCTTCATTTTCTGTAGCAAGTACACCTATAGCACTTGCTTTTTCCAGCATATCTTCTTTAGAACTTACTTGGAAGTTTGCTGCATCGTTTAAATCAGCTGCTGTTACTTTTTCTTTTAGCTGATCTCTTATAGAAATCATTTTATTAATTTGCTTTTCAATAGCATTATCATCAAAGTTTGCATTAGTAATAGTCATAAAAAGACTATTAAGCATCTCATAGTTCACACTATCAAGTTCATCCTTGTTAATTTTTCCTTTAATAATAATGCCTGATATTCCTTTTAATGTGTAAATTAAAAGGTCTTGAAGTTTTGCAACTTGTTCATTTTTCCCACATACTCCACGTATTGTACAACCTCTTCCACCTGCTGCTTCTTGACATTGATAACAAAACATAGTCATAAAATTTCCTCCTTATACGGTAAATTATAGTTATTCCTTCAATGATATAAATCACTGTTGAATTGTGCACTTTATTTAAATCCTTTTTATAAACTCATTTTACCCTACTATCATCTTTATAGTCCATTGCAATTGCAACGAAAAATAAAAATTTATAAATAGAAACTATAAAATTAACTAAAGACATTGATAAAGGTCTTTTTCCCATTATCGACATATTATAAACATTAATTAATAAAAAGAAGAAAATATTCCTATAGCATCTGAAATGAAAATTTGGCTTATTAAAAAGAGTGTACCTAAAGAAAAAATTTTAATTAAAGATAAGGAGGATTTTACTGTTATAAAGTATATAGTTTTTATGTATAGAAACATATAACCTTTTCAAATCCAAATTCATATAATATCAAAGGATATTAAATGCTTTGTTTGAGCTGAGGTGGTTGTATGGTTTTTTCTGTTATTCTTCTGGCATTCTCATTAAGCTTAGATGCCTTTGGTGTAGGACTTTCTTACGGCGTTAGAAAAATTAAAATTCCCATGTTTTCTAAAATAATTATATGCTTTTTTTCTATATTTTATGCCGGTATTGCATTAATAGGTGGTAAATATTTAGCATCATTTTTACCACAAAATATATCAAAAATTGTTGGAATAACAATTTTATTTGTAATGGGTACTTTAATTGTTATTCAGACACTAATAAAAAAAGATACTCAACAATATCCATCGTACAGCTATATAAATGAAGAAAAAACCCTTGCAAAAATAGCAATTAAATCCCTTGGAATAACCGTTAAAGTAATTAAAAATCCTGTAGAAGGCGATATTGATAAATCAGGAAAAATAGAATTTGTAGAATCAATACTTTTAGGTCTTGCTTTATCCGTTGACGCTATAGGAGTTACTCTAGGGGTTTCCTTGACTGGATTTTATTCTATCTTTATACCTTTTGCTGCAGGACTTTTTCAATTTGCCTTTTTGTTTGCAGGAACTTACTTAGGTGAAAAGTTTGCTTTAATTGAAAAAGTAAATAAAAAAGCAATGGCTATTCTACCAGGATTGCTGCTATTAGCCCTTGCTCTTATAAATTGCTTTAATTGATTTTTCTATTAATCAGAACCTAAAACCATAATATAATTTATAAAAGGATCTGCAGTTCCCTGCATCTGGCATTTTTGTTCTTTTAATAACTTTATATAATCTATAATATCATGTGTAATCCTCTCGCCCATACATATAACAGGTATGCCCGGAGGATATGCCATAACCATTTCTCCTGCTATCTCCCCTACAGAATTTTCTAAAGGCATCTTTTTCTTAGGACTATAAAATGCATCTCTAGGAGATACTATCATTTTTGGGTTTTGTAAATTAATCGCAGGGTTTTTATATTCCCTTATCTCAGATTTAGATGCTATATCTTTTAGAGCATTAATTAACGAAGTGACACTTTCCTCACTGTCTCCAATGCTTATTATAGCTAAAATGTTACACATATCTGAAAGTTCTATTTGTATGTTGTATTCTATTCTAAGTTTGGCTTCCATCTCATAGCCTGTATAGCCTAATCTTGAAACATTTATTCCAAGCTTGGTCTCGTCAAAATCATAAACACCAGGAGTACCAATCAACTCTTTCCCAAATGCATATAGACCTTCGATTTTATTTATTTCTTCCCTTGCCATTCTTGCAAGATTCAATGCATTTTCTAAAAGTTCACTTCCTTCTGTAGCCAATTGCTTTCTTGCCACATCTAATGAACTCATCAAAAGATAAGATGCACTTGTAGTATATGTCAAGTTTAGCACTTCTTTTGTTTTTTCAGGTGAAATCATACTTCCCCTTAAAAACAGTGCCGAACTCTGGGTCATTGAACCAGCTGTTTTATGAAGGCTGGCAGCACTCATATCTGCCCCCACTTCCATAGCTGTAAGAGGAAAGTCATCATGAAAACACATATGGGCACCGTGAGCTTCATCCACCAGAACTGCCATTTCATGCCTATGAGCTATTCTCACCAAAGATTTTAAATCTGAAACCACCCCATAATATGTAGGGTTAATTAAAAATACCGCTTTAGCATGAGGATTTTCTTTTATTGCGTTTTTAAGACTGTTCTCGTCTATTCCCATAGCAATTCCTAAGCTTTCATTAATCTCAGGCTGTAAATAAACTGGAACTACTCCACTTAGTATTATTCCACCTATAGTGGACTTATGAGCATTTCTTGGAATTATAATTTTGTCCCCTGGTTCACATGCACTCATAATCATTGCCTGAACTCCAGCAGTTGTTCCATTAACCAAAAAATATGCGTTTTGAGCCCCAAATGCCTGTGCTAAAAGCTTTTCTGCTTCACAGATAACGCCAGTTGGGTTATTTGCAAAATCAAGTCCCTCCATACCATTTGCGTCCATTTTAAGGGCATATTCTCCTATGTATTCTCTAAATTCTTTAAGACCAGCACCTTTTTTATGTGCTGGAACATGAAAGGGAATTATATCGCTTTCAACATACTTTTTAACCGCATCAAAAAGCGGTGTTCTAGATTGAGTCAATCTTTTCACTTTTTCTTCCTCTCTCTTACAATATATTTGTAGTCAATATCAAAGCCTCTTCTTATACAGTAAATTTTTTAAAGTAGATAAATCTCCCCTAAAACAATATAAGAATTATAGATTATTAAAAATCAAAAGTCAACTAAAATCTGCTATAATTTTTATCTGTAAATATCAACAGAAAAGAAAGAGGAATTTATGAAAAATAATAAATATGTCCCATATCTAACATAACTTAAAAATCATTAAAAACAATACCTATTTTACTCCTCGTGTACTTCTTTAACTCCTTTTATTTCTTGAAGGTCGCCTATTATATTTTCCTTTTTTACATCGCTAGGTATTTTAATTAAAAACTTAACTACAACCTGTTCGTCATGGTCATTATTTATAAATTCAATATTTTTTATTCCCACATTATGCTTCCCAAAAACAAGTCCTATAGTTCCAATTTGCCCTGGCGTGTTTTTAGTTGTTATGTGTAAAATGCTTAAGCGTTTTTTCTTTGTAAAAAAAGATTCCATTCTCTTTAGTACAATTAATGTAATGTAAATAACCACTGTAGTGACTATTGCTCCTTGGTAAAAGCCAATTCCTGCAGCAATTCCAACACATGAAACTGCCCATAAACTTGCTGCAGTGGTAAGCCCTCTTACACTTATACCATCACGAATTATTGTTCCTGCACCTAAAAAACCTATCCCACTTATAACTTGGGCACCTAGACGGGCTGGATCAACATTAACAAAAGCATTGTACTTTTCAAATATAAATTGGGATGTGCACATTACAAGAGCCGAGCCTACACACACTAAAATATGTGTTCTAAAGCCTGCAGGACGGTTCATGCTTTCTCTCTCGTAACCTATAATTCCTCCTAAAAAGCCTGCTAAAAATACCCTTATTAATACTGTAAGGGAAAAACTATTGAATACTGTAAAAAATATTTCGTTCATCTTAATTAACTCGCCTCCTTGCTATAATTATAGCATATACTTTCAAAAATCATATACAAAAGGACGGATTCTTTTTTAAAGATATCCGTCCTTATAACATAATGTTCAGGAGGAAGATATATGCAATCTTTTTTAATTACTCGCCCTTAAAATTTTATTAACCATTCCACCAACTTTTTCTTTTGAATCTCTTAATACTTCCACCAATTTAAATTTAAATTCAATAGATATTTCTTTTACATCTGATTTTTCTGAAGCAAAAATATAATATTTATCTTTGTCACCTTCTACAATTTCTTCTAAATCTTCCTTAAAGTCCTCTGACACAGTACCATGGGTTGCATCTACAAAGCATAATGGAGGAAACAATACACACCACCAATTTTCTCCAACACCCTCTCCAATAGAAACTCTAAGTGCTTGATAAACTCCAGCTGGAAGACTAATATCACTATATACCTTAGTTGGGAAAGGATAGTCCCCTAACGTTACATTTACAGGATAACTTTTCCCTTGCCTTTTAATTTCATCTTCCGCAATGTTTTTTATATATTTTAAATTGCCATTAATTATTTCTCTTGATTTATCTACATCTCTAACACCTTTTAATTCATCCTTCATGTATTTTATTATTTCATCTTTTACATGATTTTTAAGTTCTTGATCTTCTGGTGAATCACTATTTGCAACAACATGAAGCCTAATTAAATTGTCTGCTAATTCACTTTTTGCACTTTCAGAATCAGATGCCAAAACTATTCCAGCTGTTATAAATCCTAACAATAAAATTATAGATAGTATTTTAATCTTTTTAATCATAATAATTCCCCCTTAATTTTTCCTTAAAATTTGTTTTCATATCATTCCATGCACCTAATTTATTTACAGTACAAACTTTAATTACTTAGTATAATTGTTCACAAATTTAAAAGAATTTATACTATACATAAGATTTTTTTCATAAGAATCTATATTTAGGGCCTTTATCAATTTTTTTTGACATAAAAAAAACTTCACCTCAAACAAGGCAAAGTTCTAATTTTTTAAATATATAATGTAAGTTTTTTTATAAAATCATCCTAGTGCCGCTCTAATAAAATCTTTAAAAAGAGGATGTGGCCTATTAGGCCTTGACTTAAACTCTGGATGAAACTGAACACCTATAAACCAAGGGTGATCTTTTATTTCAATAATTTCAACTAACTTTTCACTTGGAGACAATCCAGCAAGCATCATTCCATTAGATACTAATGCCTCTCTATACTCATTGTTTAATTCATATCTATGTCTGTGTCTTTCATAAATAAGTTCTTCTTTATATATATCATAAACTTTTGAATCTTTTGCTAGTTTACAAGGATATAAACCTAGTCGCATTGTTCCACCCTTTTCATCTATATCCTTTTGTTCTGGCATAAGGTCAATAACTGGATTAGCAGTTTGGGGATCAAACTCAAAACTATTTGCATCTTTTAAGCCCACTACATTTCTAGCAAATTCAATGACAGCCATTTGCATCCCAAGACATATCCCTAAAAAAGGCTTGTGGTTTTCTCGGGCATATTTTGCAGCAAACATTTTGCCTTCTATACCCCTATCACCAAATCCTCCTGGTACTAATACTGCATCTACTTCTTTTAAAACCTCTTCCACATTATTTTCTTTAACCTGTTCAGAGTCAACCCACTTTACATTAACATCTGTATCATTTGCAATTCCTCCATGTTTCAATGCCTCAACAACACTAAGGTATGCATCAGATAGTTCTACATATTTCCCTACCAGTGCAACAGTTACACTCTTACTTAAATTCCTTTGTCTAAGTACCATTTGACGCCATTCATCCAAATCAGGCTCTGAACATGTTAAATTTAGTCTCTTACAAACAATTGATGCCAAACCTTCTTCTTCAAGCATTAGAGGAACTTCATAAAGTGTTTCTGCATCTAAATTTTGTATTACTCCTTTACTGGGTATATTACAGAAAAGACTAATTTTGTCTTTCATGTCCTGAGTCAGCTCTTTTTCTGTTCTACAAACAATTACATCAGGCTGAATGCCTATACTTCGAAGTTCTTTAACACTATGCTGTGTGGGCTTTGTTTTTAATTCTCCTGGTTTTCTTAAGTATGGTACAAGGGTAACATGTATGTACATAGCATTTTCTCTTCCAACCTCTGTTTCCACTTGTCTTATAGCTTCAAGAAAAGGTAGACTTTCAATATCTCCCACTGTACCACCTATTTCAGTTATAACTACATCTGTCTTATTAGTTTTTCCCACACGGTACATTCTGTCTTTTATTTCATTTGTTATATGAGGAATTACCTGTACAGTTCCACCTAAATAATCCCCTTTTCTTTCTTTACTTATAACAGACCAATATATTTTTCCAGTAGCAATATTGCTGTTTTTACCAAGATTTTCATCAATAAATCTCTCATAATGCCCTACATCTAAATCAGTTTCTGCACCATCATCTGTTACAAAAACCTCTCCATGCTGATAAGGACTCATAGTTCCAGGGTCAACATTAATATATGGGTCAAATTTTTGAATAGTAACTTTAAGACCTCTGGCTTTTAAAAGCCTTCCTAGTGATGCAGCAGTTATGCCTTTGCCAAGACCCGACACCACTCCACCAGTAACAAAAATATACTTAACTGACATTATTTTATCCTCCAATAAAAACAAAACTTCAGCCGACAAACTATCGGCTGATATACTTAAAGCTATTTATTATTAACTATTAATTTAAATGGCATGTCTATATT
>DUVG01000176.1 GCA_012841175.1 Clostridium sp. | reverse complement strand
CCTTTTAATTTCTTTTTGATTTATTATATTATTTATTCCACATTTTAATTAATTCTTCAGCTATTTGAACGGTATTTGTTGCCGCACCTTTTCTGATATTATCTGCTACAACCCAAAAATTTATCCCGTTTTCAACACTGTCATCTCTACGTATTCTACCTACAAAAACCTCATCTTTGTCAGTTGCATTTAAAGGCATTGGATAAATGTTATTTGAAACATCATCTTTAACAACTACTCCAGGAGCATTTTTTAGCACTTCTTTTAACTCCTCTAACTCAAAGGGTTTTTCAAACTCAACATTGATAGACTCACTATGTGAGTTAAATACAGGAACTCTTACAGTTGTAGCTGTAATTTTTAAATCTTCCCTGCCTAAAATTTTCTTTGTCTCATCAATCATTTTTTTCTCTTCCTTAGTATATCCATCAGGAAGAAATACATCAATATGTGGTATACAGTTGCCTGCTATTGGATGTGGAAACTTTTCTGGTCCCTTTCCTTTAAGTCCTTCTTCTAAGTCCTTATATCCACCCATTCCAGCACCAGATACAGCCTGATATGTTGAATATACTATTCTTTTAATTTTATATTTGTCATCTAAAGGCTTTAGAGCCACAACTGCCTGTATTGTAGAGCAATTAGGATTGGCTATAATACCTTTGTGACGTGTAATTTCTCCAGCGTTCACCTCTGGAACAACTAAAGGAACTTCAGATTCCATTCTCCAAAAACTACTATTATCAACTACCACACATCCTTTTGACGCAGCAATAGGTGCATACTTTTCGCTTATACTTCCACCTGCTGAAAATAGGGCTATATCAATTCCTCTGTCAAAGGATTCTTCTGTTAGTTCTTCAACTGTATATTCTTCTCCATTAAAGGTTATTTTAGTGCCTGCTGAACGTTTTGAAGAAAAGAAATATATTTTTTCTATTGGTAGTTTTTTTTCTTCTAATACTTTTAAAATAGTTCTCCCAACCATTCCAGTTGCACCAACAACTGCTAAGCTTATCTGCTTCATTTAAATTACCTCCTAAGCTTTACATTTAAAATAAATTAAAAAAGCTGGTTTTTCACCAGCAGTTCAAAATTTCAAGATATTAGGTACTCAAATAACATCTTTTGCTTTGAACTGATAGCTCTCCATCAATATATATGATGACAGTTATATAGCTATTAACCACATAACCAGAATATACCTATAAGGGTGAGTATATTCTTCGGCAGCTTCCCATTTCAAATTCTATCATCAAAACCCTTACTTTTCAAGAATTATACTAATGAAAACTGCACCTCTATCAATTTCACTATATATTGTTTGCAAGTATTTTAACATGTTTTTCCCACTATGTCAAATGCATTTTTTCTCAAAGTATGGCATAATTACTTGAAAATTTAAGGAATGATTAAATAATAATCCCACAAAAGATGTTGTATTTGTTAATTTGTACAATTTTATTTACAGTCTCTTTATATGTTTTTAATATTTTTAGGTAAAATTATAAAAAAATTTATAAAAAAATATTTCATTAGATATTTTTTCTGTTATACTGTTAATGATAATAGTAAAAAAAAGATATTATTTTAAGTAAGGGGATATGATTATGAAGAGAAAAAACATACTTATAATTGGTGCAGCTGGTCGTGATTTTCATAATTTCAACACATGTTATCGCGACAATGAACTCTATAATGTGGTAGCTTTTACGGCAGCACAAATACCAGATATTGATGATAGAAAGTATCCTGCAGAATTAGCAGGTAGCTTATATCCAGATGGCATACCAATTTATTCACAAGATAAATTGGCTGAATTAATTAAAGAACTAAAAGTAGATGAATGTATTTTTGCTTATAGTGATGTAAGCTATCAGAACATAATGAATATATCAGCTATTGTCAACTCCGCAGGAGCAGACTTTACTCTTCTTGGACCTAAAAATACTGCGCTAAAAAGTACAAAACCAGTAATATCAGTTTGTGCTGTTCGTACAGGTTCAGGAAAAAGCCAAACTTCCAGAAAGATAATTGAACTATTAATGGAAAACAATCTTAAAGTTGTGGCTGTAAGACATCCTATGCCTTATGGTGATTTGGTAGCACAAAGAGTACAAAGATTTGCTACAGTAGAAGATCTAAAAAAACACAAATGCACCATTGAAGAAATGGAAGAATATGAACCCCATGTAGAACGTGGAAACATCATATACGCTGGTGTTGATTATGAAGCTATTCTCCGCAGTG
>DUVG01000175.1 GCA_012841175.1 Clostridium sp. | reverse complement strand
ATTGAAGTTATTGTAGAAGGTGCTGCTAGCAGCGATGATGCTTATAAGATGGTATCTTCCATTGCCAAATCACCCCTTGTAAAAACAGCAATTTTTGGTGAAGATGCCAACTGGGGCAGAATCATAACTGCTGCTGGATATTCTGGAGCAGAATTTGACCCGAATTTAATAGACATTTCAATAGGTGGCCTTATAGTTTGCAAAAATGGAACTGCCCTGGATTTTGACGAAGGGGAAGCTAAAAAAATATTAGAAAAAGACGAAGTACAAATTAAAGTTAGCCTTAAAAAAGGAGATTTTTCAGATAGAATATGGACATGTGATTTTTCTTATGACTATGTTAAAATTAACGGAAGTTATAGATCTTAATTTGCTATATTTGTATTTTTTATAATTAACTACTTTTCAAAATGTGAATTACATACATGTTTTGCAATATTTCTTATAATTTATTTAGAATTTTGCAAAACATGTTTTTAAATTTGTAAATTCCATTATAAGTCATGAGCTGTTAAAATTTTTTATTGCCTATCTTTCGTATAATTGGTATAATAAAATAGAGAACTCATCTTATTTCTTATTCAAAATTAATATATCAGTTTAATTTCATTTTTATACGTTACTTAAATGTTAACATAAATTAATTAAATATTTACTTAATAACCTTCATCTAAAAGCAATCATCATACTTATTTTATGTAGTTATTATTATAATATTATTGGAGGTATTATTATGTCTAAGCAATGTGTTGTATTTAAGTTAGATGATAAAAACTTTGCAATTAAAATAGACAACGTAATAGAAATTATAAATTTTCATGAAGTTTTTAAAATCCCAAACACTCCCCTATACATAGAAGGACTTATAAATTTAAGAGGCACAATTTATACCATATTAAATTTAAGAGAAATGCTTAATCTCCCTGAAAAAGTTTTAGATTTAAGTGACAAAGATTGGCATGAGGAAAAACCTAAAATACTTTTAGTTGATATAAATTCTAAGCTTATTGGATTAATAGTTGATTCTGTAGACAAAATATTGATATTAGAAGATGAAAAAATCATATCCCCATCTGAATTTGACTCTCAATTTGATTCAAGCTTTCTTGAAGGTATAGCTAAAATGGAGAATGACAAGCTACTCCTATTATTAGACCCTGACTCACTTGTTAAAAAAGTAATTGATAAACAGATGAATTGTCCTGTTTAATAAATATAAAAAGGGGCTGTCGCACTAAGAAATTTGTGTACAGCTCCTTTTTTAAATTTATATTATTTTTTTTTGTCAAAAGGAAATACTTTTAAAATTGTCTTTATTACCTGCTTTGAAATAGTAACAAAGTCAAAAAAGCTATCTGTTTTTTCACTAAAACTTATAATAGCATCACAAACAGATTCCTCTATAGCCTGAGTAGTCGATTCCACTTTGTCTACTCCATATTTTACAGTTCTAGTAATGTCATTGACATTATCAACAGTTTGAGTAATTTTATCTTCATTTTTTTCGATAACTCCGTCTACTCTCTTAAGAAGTTTATTGACATTATTTAAAGTACTTATTAGAAATATTACTGCTACTATTCCTCCAATAATAGCAAGTATACCAAAAAAATAAAGTATAAACGTCCCAAAATCTTGCAGTGTATACATAACAACCCCCTCTTTGATCTATTAAGCCTAATTGAGTCTAAGCAGGGTCTTGCTTTATCATGTGTAAATATCTATCTTTATGTTCTGACTTAGCTCTGATAAGCTTAAGCTTATGAGTATTTAGAACCTTTGAAAATAATATAATAGAAACTTAAAACATACTTGAAAAGCAACAGAAGAGAAAAACATTAAATTGCCAATTAATCTTTAGTCTCCTCAGAAGAATCTTCAACTTCAGCCTTCTTTTTAGATTTAGCCTCTAAGATTTTTCCTTTAACATCTTCCACAGAATGTTTCACATTTTCAACTGCTTTTTTTGTACCTTTAGATACTTTATCAGCAGCTTTTTTAGCATTTTCAGCTATATCCTTTCTAGTTTCTTCTCCTGACTTAGGTGCGAATAACAGTCCTGCACCCAATCCAAGTGCTGTTCCAATTCCAGCGCCAATTGCAGCATTCTTTGCAGCTTTCCTTCTTGCAGCCTTTTCTCTTTCCCTTTTATTTCTTTCTAGTAAGTCTTTTATTAGCATCTTATAGCACCTCCAATATTTTTATATATACTTATAATAATATTATACTTTATTTTTGAGGAAATTCCTAGTAATTATATGGTAATTATGTAGTTTTAAACTT
>DUVG01000174.1 GCA_012841175.1 Clostridium sp. | reverse complement strand
TCTATCAGACATGTGATATGTTTTTCAATGGTTTTTTTTATTTTACTCTTCTTTATACCAGCAAAGCCTTCTTATTCAATTGCAGCTATGGCTTGGATATGCTATAATGTGGTGGATGTAAATATAGCTTATATTAAGGAGTATACCTATGAAAGTTCTTCACTTAATCGGCGGTGGTGATATTGGCGGAGCAAAAAGCCATGTTTTGTCACTTGTTAATGAACTTGGAAAATATGCAGATGTTAAACTAATAAGTTTTAGAAAAGGTTCCTTTGCAGACGATGCCCGTGCAATGGGTATAAATGTAGAAATTGTAAAAACAGGAACCATATTTACTGATATACGAAAAGTACTGAATATTATCAAAACCGAAGGCTACGACATAATACACTCTCACGGTGCTAAAGCTAATATGATTGCAGTATTAGTAAGGAAATTTACAAAAATTCCTGTAGTTACCACTGTCCACAGTGACTACAGACTTGATTATCTGCAAAATATTTTAAAAATGTTCTCCTTTGGACTTATAAATACTGTAGCACTAAGATTTATTGAGTACCATATAGGAGTTTCTAATAATTTTAAACAAATGCTTATTAAAAGAAGATTCAGCCCTCAAAACATATTTACTGTGTATAATGGAATTGATTTTAATAAAAAAGTTTCCAATATTTCAAGGGAAGAGTTTCTAAATAAATATAACTTAAACTTTGGAAAAGACGATGTAGTAATTGGAATATTGGCAAGACTTCATCCTGTAAAGGGCATAGGCACTCTACTGCAGGCTGCCAAACTTATAGTTGATGAAAATCCATCTGTGAGATTTATAATTGGAGGAGATGGAGAAGAAAGAAAGTCTTTAGAAAAAAAAGCTTCTTCCTTAGGACTAAATAATAATGTATTTTTTCTTGGTTTTGTAAATGACCCTTTAGACTTTATTAATTGTATAGATATTAATGTGCTTACTTCCTTAAGTGAAAGCTTCCCCTATGCCATTTTAGAGGGTGCTCTTTATAAAAAACCAACTGTTAGTACTAACGTAGGAGGAATATCTGACCTTATTGAAAGTGGAAAAACCGGTTTTCTTTTTGAACCTAAAGATTATAAAACATTTGCAAAACACCTATTGGATTTAGTTAATGATCCTCTTTTAAGAAAAAAAGTAGGTGATAATCTCTATGAAAAAGCCAACACTTACTTTTCTCTTCATAACATGTGCAACACTCAACTTAATATATACAAAACTATATTAAAAAGAGAAGAGGAAAAAAGCAAATCCGGGTACAAATACGATACAATCATCTCAGGATATTATGGCTTTAAGAACATTGGAGATGACGCAATGTTAAAGGCTATAATAGATAATTTCAAAATATATCATAAAGATATAAGAATAATGGTGTTGTCTAAAAACCCTTTAGAAACCAGACGAACGTATAATGTAGATTCAATAAACAGATTCAATATTCTTAAAATAGCAAATGTTATGAGAAAGTCTAAATTGTTTTTAAATGGAGGAGGAAATTTACTACAGGACAATACCAGCACCCGTTCTCTTTTGTACTACCTTGGAATGATATGGCTTGCTAAAAAATTTGGAATGAAGATAATGATTTATGCTAACGGCATAGGTCCTTTAAACAAAAAAAACAACCGTAGATTAACTAAAACAGTGGTAAATCAAGTAGATGTAATTACACTGCGTGAGAAACTATCCCACAATGAAATACAAAATCTTAATATAGAAAAACCACAAATATTTTTAACTGCTGACCCTGCCGTAACCATAGAGGCAGAAGGAGAAGAGGCAATAGATGAAATTCTTTTAAAAGAAAATATCAATCCAAATGAAAAGCTCATTGGTTTTTCAGTGAGAAAGTGGTCAGATTATGAAAAATATCAAACAGTTATTGCCCAAGTTGCAGACTATGTATGTGATAATTATGGTGCAAAACCTCTCTTTATACCTATGCACTATCCAACTGACCTTTTAATAATTGATAATATTGTTGCAAAAATGAAAAACAAATGTTATGTAATAAGAAATAAATACAGCGTTCCACAAATGCTTGGAATAATAGGCCGTACTCAATTATTGATAGGAATGAGACTGCATGCCCTTATATTTGCTGCAAGCCTAAAAGTTCCTTTAGTGGGACTGGTATATGAAACAAAAGTAGAAGGTTTTATGCAATATATAAATCAGCCTTCTGCAGGACATGTAAGCTCATTAGAATTTGAAAAAATCATTAAAACAGTAGATGATGTTTGGAACAGAAGAGATATAATAAGAAAAGAACTTGAAAAAACCACTGAAACATTAAGGAATAAGGCTCTTGAAAATGCTAAAATTGCCCTTGAGCTTATAGACACAAACTAGTAGGAGGAATTATTCATATATGCGTACAACAGTTGATATTCTAGGTGTACCTGTTGATAATATTACAATGAATGAAGCTGTAAATATAGTAGAAGATTTTTTAAACTACCCCAGGGTAAATTGTGTATTTACTCCAAATGCTGAAATAATGATGGAAGCTCAAAGAGATTCAAAGTTTAAAGAAATATTGTGCAATGCTAATCTGGTGCTTGCTGATGGTGCTGGTGTAGTGTTAGCATCAAAAATATTAAAGCCTGTATTAAAAGAGCGAGTTGCTGGCTTTGATCTTGTTTGCAATCTCTTTGAAAGGTTTTCAAATAAAGATGTTAAGTTTTTTTTCTTTGGTGGAAAGCCTGGTGTTGCCCAAGAGGCATACCAAAAGTTATTGGATAAAAATATCAATATTAATCTAGTTGGTACAAGGGACGGTTATTTTTCAGAAAGTGAAGAAAAAGAAATAATAGATGAAATAAACTCATCTAAAGCTGACATCCTCCTTGTAGCCCTTGGAGCACCTAAGCAGGAAAAATGGATATATAAAAACAAGGACAAGCTAAATGTTAAGGTTTGTATTGGAGTAGGGGGAACTTTTGACGGCATTGCAGGAAGAATGAAACGTGCACCAAAGTTTTTTCAGAAACACGGTTTGGAATGGCTTTACCGGCTCTATAAAGATCCTAAGCGTTTTTTTAGAATGTTAGACCTTCCAAAGTTTATGCTTTTAGTTGTTGCAAAAAAAATTAAATTATATAAAAAAAGCTGCACTTAATTTTAGTGCAGCCTTTTTTAAATTAACCTCACATTTTTTACTCTTCTATTGTATACGGCCCCTTTACAAGAACCCATGCTTTTGAACTTATAACCTTCAGACCTCTTCCATCATCCCTTGAAATCAAAAGTAAATGATTAAGGGGTACATCTTGGTCGGTAATAATATCTACACCAGAACCTGCTGTAACATCAGAAAGTCCTCCAGCTTCTCCAGATATGGCCTTAGCTTTTCCACCTCTTAATATGATCTCTCCACTGTCACCTACAATCAAAGTTTGACCTTCTTCTAGTTCTAGAGGTATAAACTTTCCGTACTTTTCAATTTCAACAAGTTCCTTTTCCATCTCTTCTAATTGATTTTTCATTTTTTCAACTAATTCTTCTAACTCTTCATTTACATTAGCCAGTTGGTTGACTTTTTCATCAACATAATCCTGAGTAACAAGTATAGTTTCCTTAGAATCCTTTTGCTTTTCTTCTGATTCAGCATAAGCTATCTGAATAATATGTACTGCTGCAACGCTTAAAACAAAAAATGCCACGAAAAACCATGACTTTTTCATAAAATTTAATTTCCTCATCTTTTGTAACCCCCTGTTATTTTTCATATATCTACCAAGCCAAAGCTTATTGCAATTGCCTCATTTACCTTTTCCATAAGTTCATCATCAAGATGACCGACCTTTTCCCTTAATCTCTTCTTGTCAATGGTCCGTATTTGCTCTAGTAAAATTACAGAATCTTTTGGAATACCATAAGATTTTGCATTAAGTTCTATATGAGTAGGTAATTTAGCTTTGTTTATTTGTGAAGTTATAGCTGAAGCTATAACAGTAGGACTATACTTGTTGCCAATATCATTTTGAATGATTAATACAGGTCTTACTCCACCCTGTTCAGAACCGACAACTGGACTTAAATCTGCATAAAATATGTCTCCACGTCTAATTAGCACTATTTCTCCAACTCCCTGAGGCCTTCCTCATATTTTTGCTGTTGATCATTGTCTGCTTCAAAACACATCTCTGCTAGCTTAGAATTAATCTCAGCCATCTGCTGATAACCTTTTTTCATGCTATCCCTCATTTCAATTCTTCTTTTTTCTCGTATATAAAGCTTCATTGCCTCCCTGACAAATTGGCTTCTGTTAATTTTTTCCATAGCCACTATAGAGTCAACCTCTTTTAATAAATTGTCTGGAAGACTTATCAAAATTTTTTTAATTTGCGCCAAAGTAAAACCCCCGCTTCTTTAATTTGGGTTGAAATCTAAAGAAAAATTCAAATGATGTA
>DUVG01000021.1 GCA_012841175.1 Clostridium sp. | reverse complement strand
TTGCAGGAGGACACATACAGGGGTGACCCAAATGATCCGCTGACATTAAACTTATATGCCTATTCAGCTAATAATCCTATAAGGTATTATGACCCAACGGGACATAGTTATATAGAAATCTTTGGCATACCCTTGGGGAATCCAATAAAAGGTGCTAGAATTATGTTATTTGCACCTGAAGAAGAACGCCAAGAAGCACTTGACCTTATTGAAGAGCATGGAACTGGTAGTAACTTTGAGAAGGCAGTTGTAGGAACTAATAAGGGATTGAGAGATGTTTATGAAGGTACTGTTGATACTGGAAAAATGGTTTATGATACCTACAAAGACCCTATAGCAACATATAAAGAGATAAAAGATGGAGTAAAATTCTTTGCTTCAGATAAAGAGCATAGAGAAATTGCATGGGAAATTACAAAAGAAACAGGTAGTGAAATAGGAACGCAAGTTGTTGAGTATAGCAAGAAAATTGCAAGTGGCGATGTAGAAGAAATTTCTAGAGTTGCAACTAATATTGCTTTCATGTTGGCAGGAGACAAAGCAATGTCTAGCATCACCAAAACTAGTAAAGTATCTAAATTTTCTATGGTGACAAATAAAACTGATGATGTAGCTAGAGTTGGAAAGATAACAAATAAAGTAGATGATTTAGTTGATAGTCTTTATGATGCTGGCTATAAAATGAGAAAACTTGATAATGTTAGTGATACAGCTAATACAATCAAAAAAGCCGACAATTTAGTTGATGCATCAAGAGGAGTTAGGTTTGCTGACAATATTGACGACTTTGGTAAGGTTGGTATTCCTCAAATTCCAAGAAATGCAAGACAAAAGAATTTTCTTGAAGTTACAAGAAGAGGTAATAAAGCAGGGTCAGGTATTGGTAATTCAAGTTATAAATCAGTAACACGCATGCCTGATGAACAACTTATTAGAGTAAAAACAAATGTAAAAGGAGCAGAAAATCTTACGGAATGGAGACGTTCAATATCAAAATCAAATATTAAAGCTGAAAGAATAAAATTCGTTGGTGAAGATGCAGTTAAAATTGACGCTGGAACTTGGAGAAATTTAGATGGAACTAGACAGTTTAGAACAGTACCAAGTGACTATTTAGGAAAACATGGAATTGGAAAGCCGCTCATTCAAAATACACCACATGTGCATTTTGAGTTTTTAGCACCACCAAATGCAGGAGGTATGAATTTAAGGGTTATTAAAAATGTTCATGTTCCAATAAGATAAACAGGAGAAAAGATATGATTCAATTAAAACGTGAAGATGCTATGTCAATAAAACTTTTATTTGATAAAGAAGGATTATCACATTTGCTCAATAGCTTTAAAAAGGTTTTTATAGGAGAGCTAAGTATTATTGATGTTCAATTGGATTCTGCTGTAATAACATTAAAAAAGCGTTCAATAGAGAATGTTTCTATTAAAATTGAGTATACAGAAAGCAGTTCAACTCAGATTTACAAACAGAATAATGAAATAATATGGAGTTTAGAACAAGAAGATATTGAAGATGCAATATATCTATTAGAACAATGTATTGTAGAAGGATATTTTTCACCAGCAGAGTTTATACGTGTAAAAGTGCCTAAAAACAAAAAACTTGATTATATTTATTGTGAACTTATGGAAGACTAATCTAATAACAAAACGTAAAGCTAAATTAAATGAGCTCTTGGAAGTTGTGGGCTTCAAAAATTCAATATGGCTAAAATTTGAGCCAATATTTAACAAGTAAAACAAGTAGTGTATACAAATTTATACTTTTTAAACAAAAATAACTTAATCAAAAAACAAGCACTTTGGTAATTTAAACCAAGATGCTTGTTTTTTTGCATAACAAAATAAGCTATTGAAAAATTTGTAACTGTTAGGCAACTTTTTTGTAGCTGTGATAAAGCCCTCCAAGAATTGGCTTTGAAACTAATTTAGTATTTTCCACCTTAGTTTCTGGAGGCTTGTCT
>DUVG01000020.1 GCA_012841175.1 Clostridium sp. | reverse complement strand
ATATAGAATCCTCAACAGGCGCTACATATGAAGAAATGCCAGCTCTAAATGATTCACTCCGTATGAAATATCCACGATAATTACTAGATTCAAATCTTCTATACATTAAATCTATAGGCTCTGGTGTCGGTATTGGTGTTTGAGTCGATGTTGGTGTATTGTTTGATGTATTGCTTGATGTATTGCTTGGTCTATTGCTCAGTGTATTGCTTGATTGTTGTGTTGATGTCATTGGTGTTGGCGTTTCCCTTGGCGTCTGAATTGGTGGTGTTGTCAACATTTGTGTCGGCGTTGGTGTTGGTGTCGGTGATGTAGTCGCCATCACTTCTAATTTACCACTTTCTAAATTTTCTATTATATCAGCAACTGTAGCCTTTTTAACATCTTCAATTGAAAGATCCTTTTCTAAACTTTTGTACACTATATATCTGCCAGTAGATATACCTTCACTTTTTGCATCCTCTCTTTGCTTTATATCTCCTTGAAGTAGATATACATCTGCTTTATAACTACCTTCTATATCATTTTTTATCCCATCCATAATAATATCGAGTTTTTGTCTCTTTTCTGGGGCTGAATCATCACTTTCTTGGTTTTTCCAATTCAATGTACTTGAAATCAATATATGTTCTTTTCTTTTCTCACTAATGTCATCCTTAGCCTTTAATTCCCCTATTATATTATCAATAACTTTAGAAATGTTAACCTTATCAAACTTTATATTATTTAAAATAAATCTTGCATCATCATCTAGTGGTACTAAATTCAAAACCCTTCCCTCATAATCAATTTCCATCTCAAAACTAGGATTTATGTCAATACTTACGTAGGCAAAAACTTGGGGACTGTATAAAATGTTATCTATATCAATTATTCCTGTAAAGTATATAAAACTAGTTATTAGAAATATTGCACATGCAACACTTAAAGCCCATTTTGTTAAAGTATGTGTTTTCTCAATAATTTCCTTATTGGTAAATTCAACTTCTTTCCCCACAAAAATTATAGGGCTTCTCTTAATATAGTAGCACTGAAAATCTTCAGTAGTAACAATGGCTTTGTTTTTTGTCAGTCTTATTACAATCCCCTTATACTTCATGGTCTTCCCCCCTAACGTCCCTTTTTATAAGGATTAAAATACTTTGTTTAAATATTCTTTAAAGTTTTCATAATCTCCTTCAAGTATTATACATAAGCATATAATAAATGCCCTATTTCTTTCAACAGTTTTTGGATGGACATCTATAATTTTCGAAAGTTCTTTCATTTGTATGTACTTTTTAGTCTTTAATTTGTTTAAAATATTTTTATTTTCAATTATCTTTTTAGCAATGCCTACACACATTTGTTTTGAATCTCTATGTTTTGGTACATAGTCTGGCAATTTCGTAATACTTAGTCCAAAACTTTCTAATTTTTCTGAAAAATCTTTTAACTCCCAAATAAGCTCGTATTTACTTGTTTCCTGTCTAGCATCATACATATTTAATTTTTTCTCTAAATCCTTCTCGCTTCTGCTGTAAAAAGACGAAAAAGGAATTTCTTTCTTATCAATAGAGGATACTTTCCTATAATAATCTATCATTCTCTTTTTTATCACCATTTCTGCAAAATTAAGAAAACTTTTACTTCTGCTGATATCAAATCTTTCAATAGCTTCATCAAAAGCCATCAGCCCTAT
>DUVG01000173.1 GCA_012841175.1 Clostridium sp. | reverse complement strand
TAACATAAAGAGCATTTGTTAACTTTTCTGCTTCATAATCCATCAAAAATGACGTAAAAATCAGCATAGGTGATGTTACCATTAGCAAAAATTCTGATAATTTTTTATTTACAACATCGTTAATAATGCCAACCTTTTTTGTTATAAATCCTACCAATAACAAAACTAAAAGTATTGAAACTTGATTAAAAATATCTATAAAATCCACTATCATTACTCCTACATATTTGAATATTCACTAATTCATTTTACCTTAGTTAAATAAATGTATCAAGGGGAGATGGAAAGAAAAGAAGAATGTGATAAATAAAAATATTAAATAAAAAAAGTGTTATAAATACAGGAAATGCCACTATTGGTTGTTATGTAAAATTTCCTATGTGGCATTTCCTAAAATTTCTTATAAAATTTATTTCACTTCTAAACCTGCAGCTTTTGCCAATTCAATTATAGTTGCTTTAGAAACTTTTTTCCCCTTATAGTCAACTAAGTCTTCCATGCTTCCTGTAAAAATGTCTGCGGGTTGATATTTTTTTAGTATAATCTTGTCGTCATCTACAAAAATTTCCAATGCATCTTTTTCATGAATGTCCAAATTTCTCCTTAATTCGATTGGCAAAACAACCCTTCCTAATTCATCAACTTTTCTTACAATTCCAGTAGATTTCACTATAATCCTCTCCTTATCTTTTTTCGACATTATGTTACAAAATTAAACTTACCATAAATATCAATTATAGTCAACAATATTTTTGATAATAATAAATATATATCATTGTTTATAGGAGTAGTGCTATGGATAATTCACACAAAAAAGATGATAATAATGAATTTAAATTTAAAAAATTACACGAAGATGAACAATATAAAATGCCCTTATGGTATTTAAAAAGTCGTCATGGCATATATTACGCCCTTGGCGTTTTAGAGGTACTGCTTGCATTTCGTTTTATTTTTAAACTTCTAGGTGCTAATCCCATAAGTGGTTTTGTTATATTCTTATATTCTATAACTAATATTTTTATTGCACCTTTTTCAGGAATATTTGAATCTTTTACAACTAATGGTCTCTCTGTACAGTCGGTTTTTGAACCAGCATCTTTAATAGCAATGTTAATTTATGGAATAATTGCATGGGGTGTGATAAAACTTATTAAAATAAACCTGCTAAAAGATAATTATGCTAAATAATTTTTTATCTTGGGGACAGTTATGATGAGTAATTTGGCACATTCATTTCCATGTCCCCACAACTTTTTTTAACTTACAAAAACCTTATCAACACTTTAATCCATACACATTATAATATTATAATCCACAAATACAACTTCATAGTAACAAATTTTTCACTAATTACGAATTATTATTAAAATGATATAAAATAATATAAAAATAATAATGTAGGGGGTATTTATGTGAAAAAGTTTTTATGTCTATTTCTAATTGTCATTTTTATTCAAACATTTAGTTTTATTTCTACATGTAATGAACAAGGTTTAATTGGAGATATTAATGAAGACGGTATTGTTAACAGCATTGATGCAACAATACTGAAAAGATTTTTATTGGGGGTTATTGATGCCTTGCCTGCTAAAAATCCTATATGGATTGCAGATACAAATGGAGATGAAATAATAAATAGCACTGACTATGTAATTTTAACTAGATACATTCTCAATATAATTGACCAATTCCCAAAAAAAGAAGTTTCTGAACCTATTAATGTAGGCCCTTATCCAGACTGGGATAAAGTTCGCGCAAGCTATGCAACATACACTGGTTCAGGATATACAGGAGGTGCTTGCCTCCTTGACCCTATTCCATTAGATATGGAAATAACAGCACTAAATCCTTATGACTATAATATCTATGATATTGAAGCAGCATTAGCTGGAGCATACCTTGAAGTAACAGGTGAAAAGGGAAGCACTATTGTATTTGTAACAGATTTATATCCAGAAGGAGGGGATGGTGCACTAGATCTTTGTCCAACATCCTTTGATAAAATAGGAAATATGGCAGATGGAAGAATTGATATTTCATGGCGAATTGTTGCTGCACCTATTGATAAAAATGTTTCATACAGAATAAAAGAAGGTACTTCTCCATCTTGGATAGCAATTCAAGTTAGGGACCACAAATATCCAGTTTTGAAAATGGAAATATATCAAAATGGCCAATGGCATAATATGAAAAAAATGTTTTGGAATCATTTTATATATGAAAATGTGGACACAACCATACCTAAAATAAGGATTACTGATATAAGAGGATATGTTTTAACTGATGTAATTGATAGCCTTCCCGGACTTGGAGAGATTGCAGAAGAAGCTTACATAGTGCCTGGCAATGTTCAATTTCCTGATTAATATAACTTTTTTGTCTTTTGCCTTGATTCTTTGACATGGACTGATATAATAAAAGCTGTACACTTTTGATACAATAAAAGTTGTACAGCTTTTATTATAAAATTTAATAGTAAAGGAGAATGACTATATGGCAATTTCTAGTAAACCCAACCAACCTTTAGTTACCCATATTTATACAGCAGATCCTTCTGCTCACGTGTTCGAAGGTAAATTATACATTTACCCATCTCATGACCTTGATGAAATAAGAGAATCAAATGATCTTGGGGATCAATATAATATGGAGGATTATCATGTTTTATCTATGGATAGTATAGATTCTCCTTGTGTAGACCACGGTCTAGCCCTTCATATTAAAGATGTGCCTTGGGCAAAACAACAAATGTGGGCACCTGATGCCGCTTTCAAAAATAATACTTATTACTTCTATTTTCCTGCAAAGGACAAGGATGGAGTTTTTAGAATTGGAGTAGCAACAAGTTCATCCCCTGCAGGACCTTTTAAACCTCAAGAAAGTTATATCCCTGGCAGTTTTAGCATAGACCCTGCTGTTTTTATTGATGATGACAACAAAGCATATATGTATTTTGGTGGTCTTTGGGGGGGACAATTGGAAAAATGGCAAACTGGCGAATATGATCCTAACGGAGAAGGCCCTGCTGAAAACCAACCTGCTTTAGGCCCTATAGTGGCTGAGTTAAATGATGATATGCTTACTTTTAAAGATGAGCCTCAGGAAATATCCATTATTGATGAAGATGGGAATCCTATATTAGCAGGTGATGAAGACAGAAGATATTTTGAAGGTCCATGGGTTCACAAATACAATGGTTACTATTATCTTTCATATTCTACTGGTACCACTCATTATATTGTATATGCTATAAGTAAAAATCCTAAAGGGCCATTTGTATATAAAGGCAGAATACTTAATCCTGTTATAGGATGGACTACTCATCATTCTATTGTTGAGTTTAATGGCAAATGGTACTTATTCTATCATGACAGTTCTTTGTCTGGTGGTGCTGATAATAGACGTTGCGTAAAGTTTACAGAAATAAAATACAACGATGACGGAACTATTCAAACAATAGACCCGTATAAGTAAATAAAAAAGAGGCTAACGCCTCTTTTTTTATTTAAAAGTTTTCTTTTTGAAAATAATTATTTTTAAATATTAATTGGAGCCATAATATACTATTCCTCTATCTGGATCAACTGTTACCACCGAACCATTTTTAAGTATTTTTGTAGCATTGTATGTCCCTATAAGTACAGGGATCCCTAAAGCTCTTCCAACAGTTACTGTATGAGATGCCAATCCTCCCTCTTCTACAACTAGGGCTGAGGCTCTTCTAATTATCTCTATCACATCATCGTTAGTGTAAGGTAGAACCAGTACTTGTCCATCAACAAAAAGTTCCTTTGCCTCTTCAATTGTCTTTGCAACACAAACTTCTCCTGTAACAGGCTTTTTGCCTATGCCAGTTCCTCTAACCAATACCTTTCCTACAACAT
>DUVG01000172.1 GCA_012841175.1 Clostridium sp. | reverse complement strand
GGAGCAACACCGTATAGAGAGACATATGGTTGCCCGCCAGTCTCGGGCAGGTGGCTTGAGCTTTACAGAAATGTAAAGCCTAGATAGATGACTATCGAATACAGAACCCGGCTTATAGACTTACTCATTAAAAAGATATAGAAAACATCCGATTATTTCGGGTGTTTTTGCTTTGGATTTTAAATTGTAATCCTATCCAAATATTTAGGCATCCTCTTTAATACTAAATATCCGGTAAGTACATTATAATCCCTATCAATGAAAATAACGCAATTTGTTGAATAAATAATAACAAATAGAAAGAACAAATGTCTAATTTTGTCGGATATATTTACTTATGTGTTTATATATGGTAAAGTGTTTGTTATGAAATGAAAAAGGGGTTATTTTTTTACTTTTACAACAAACATTTTTAAGGAGGTTGGATTTAATGAAAAAGATTATTGCTAGAAAGGCGCTTTTTGCACTTATGATTTGTGCATTACTTGTTTTTAATTTTACTGCTTGCAGCAATTCCGATAAAAAAAATATTTCATATCCTTCTACTTTTACTAGTAGTAGTTCTAGTGTAAAACTTATTGATGAGACCAGCTGCACGGTAACGGATGTTTATAATGGTGCACTAAGTATGCATTATAATACAACAATAAGCGGTTCAGGGACTTGGTCAATTTCAGGTGATAAGGTAATAATCGAACTAACTACATGGAAAATTAAGGATAAAAATGGCAACGTTATATTAGAAGATAGTGGTATATTAGGTCCGATAACTCTTAAAGCTACAATTAAATCAAACAAAAAAATTACATATATGGGGGAAGAATATAAAATAAGATAGTTTAAGCAGTTATAATATGTATAATTATTTATAAGTGATTTGCTATAGGATATCATCAAAAAAATTAAGTAAAAAAAGTTAACTTCTTGATAATATATAGACACTATAGTATAATTCACTAGATAACTCCTTTTTCATTTTTTTCTTATATTGTATATAGTATTATTTTAAGGGGGTATTTCGTGAAAAAGGTTTTAATTATTGTTGTGCCAACAGTGGTGTTATTAATTACAGCTACATTTATATATTTATTTGGAGATAATCAGGATAAAGGGGTAAGAGAAGCAAAATATTATTTAAATGGGGATGTTACACAAGGTTATATTGAAGTTATAGATTCAAGCAATATAAAGTTTGGCAATTTTACCTCTCATGAAATTGCAAATAAAATAGTGTCTTATCATTGGAGAGATCTTGATTTTTCTGAAGAGGATTTAAATGAAATTGGCGAAAGATATTTAACTAAAATTGAATACAACTACACAGATAACAAATTATTAATTCAAATTATAGAATCCTTTGGGCAGTGGACAGAACTTATTTACTATCCGGAAGAGAACACTATTAGCTTCATGAATCAGGATTATATAGCGATAGATTAGGTGGGGGTTAAAGTGATAAAAACAGATTTGTTAACAAAAATATATTATAGTGGTAATAACTCTTGTACTGCATTAAAAGAAGTTAGTATTTCTATAAAAAAAGGTGAGTTTTTAGCAATTGTAGGAAGGTCAGGAAGCGGAAAGTCAACACTTTTAAATATTCTAGGAACCCTTGACAAACCTACTTCAGGCAATGTGATAGTAGATAATAAAAAATTAGATTCTTTGACAAAAAAGCAATTAGACCAATATAGAAATAAAGAGATTGGATTTGTTTTTCAATCATTTCATTTAGAGCCTACATACTCTGTCTACAAAAACGTAGAAATTCCCCTTTTGATAGCAAATGTTCCAGAAAAAGAAAGAAAAGAAAAGATTCTAGGTGCTCTTTCAAAAGTGGACATGCTTGAAAAAGAAAAAAACTATGCTGCTCAATTATCTGGAGGAGAAAAACAGAGGGTTTGTATTGCCCGTGCCCTGGTTAATTCACCAAGTATTATATTGGCAGACGAACCTTGTGGTAACTTAGATTCCGTTAATGGAAAGAGGGTTATGGAATTATTAAAAAAGACAGCCAAAGAAGGTAAAACTGTTATTTTAGTTACCCACAACATGGAAGATGCTAAAATGACAGATAGGATTATTACTTTGCAGGATGGTCAGGTGATTTAAAGATGAAACTTTATAATATTTTTTTTCTCATGAATGAAGAGTGGAAAGTAAATATAAAGTACATAGTATTTGCCTTCTTACTATTAACTGCAATTTTCTCAGTTGCACTACTTGCCATTTCTATGTCAATATCGGTGCCTAAAATGATATACAACAGAGCAGATAAAGTGTTTTCTAAAAAAGATATCCGTATTAGTTTTAATAATATAAAGTATGCCAGTGTAAGTGAAATTCTTAAAAAAGATGTTTATAACCTGCACATGGAATATGATGCAGAAAATATTATTATGAAGAATGCTGTTTTAACTGCAGGTTCAGGTAGTGTGTCTGTTAATAAAAAAGGAAGAGTGGTGCTTTTTCAAGACAATAATTATATTTTAGAAAACAATCTTAAAGAAGGATTTATTTTAGAGGGTGAAAAGTGGAACTTTAAAGATAATGAAAAAAATAAAGACGGTATTTATTATATATGGTTAAATGAAAAGATTTCTAAAGACCTTGGAGTTAGAATAGGGGATGAGGTTATCTTTTCTTCTGAAAACATAAATAAGCCTTTTTCTTTCTTCGTAAAAGGTATTTTTCTAGATGATGATATTTTAAGTGATTTTTTACTTCCCTTTAAAAGCGGTGAGGAAATGTTAAAAACAACTGAATATAATACCAGATGTTCTGGAGCGTTGACTTTAAAGGAGTTTTATCAGTATTTACAGATAAAAAAAGAATTGGAAAGCATGGGAATATACGTTTATCCAATAAAACAACTGGAAGAATTGCTGTTTTCTAAAAACCTGATACAGGGAGTTTTTTATGTAATTTCAGTATTGCTGATATTGGCAGGTATAGGTATCATGTGCAATATACTTCAGATGATAATTCAATCTAGAATAAAACTAATTGGTATACTAAGAGCTATGGGAATGTCTATAAATAGTATATCCTTTATGTATATGTTTATGTTTGAGGTTGTGGTTATTTTATCAGTTTTGTCTGGTAGTATTATAGGATATATGTTTAACAACTATTCCTCAAACTTATTGACAGCACTTTTTCCAGAAGATATAAGTGGTTATATGTATGAGGCTAAATCCATGCTAATAGCCTTAATACTGTCAAATATATTGTTATT
>DUVG01000171.1 GCA_012841175.1 Clostridium sp. | reverse complement strand
TTAACTGTCCTAAAATCACACCATCTTCTTCTGTAGAAAACCAGGAGTTCTCCTTTTGCTTTTGGTGAAATTTTTCAATATTTTCTTTTGATTTTCTTATAGCTTCTAAAAGCTTTTGGTCAACTTCCCTATAGGCTTCTTCTATTTCTTCCGTTGTTACCTTTAGCTCACCTTCTTTAAGCAAAACCTTGTCAAACATTTCAGTGTACTTAATAACTGCACTATCTCCTTCTTTTTTTACATTTCCAACTATATCTTCAACACGCCTTAACACGTCACCATATTCTATCTGACTTCTTGATGCAAGTTTTTCAAATATGTCACTATTCTTGCCTTCTCGTAAATCTATTATTTTTATCAAAAAAATCACCTCTTTTCAAGCTCTTTTCTTAGACCATCAATTATTTTATTTATACGCTCACTTTCCATTTTCATACTGACTCTATTAACAATTAGTCTTGCACTTATATCTGCAATTTCATCAAGAATTACTAAACCATTTTCTTTTAATGTTCTGCCACTTTCCACCAAGTCTACAATCACTTCAGACAATCCAACTAAAGGAGCCAACTCTACCGATCCATTAAGTTTTATCACTTCAATGGACTCTCTTCTTTTGTGCTCAAAGTATTCTCTTGCAATTTTAGGGTACTTAGTTGCAACTCTTTTGTTGGTAAGCTGATCAAGTTTACCACAGTATTCTTTTGGTCCTGCTACAACCATTCTACAAGCTGCAAAACCAAGATTTAAAACTTCATATAAATGTCGTCCTTCCTCTAAAAGGGTATCCTTTCCCACAATCCCCAAATCTGCAGCACCATATTCCACATAAGTGGGAACATCGCTAGGCTTTGCAAGAAAAAACTTTATTTTATTTTTTTCATCTTCCAAAATAAGTTTTCTAGATGAATCCTTAAGTTCTGAGCAATCCATACCTATTGCTTCAAATAATTCCACAGCCAACTCTGTAAGACGCCCTTTTGAAAGAGCTATTGTCAAATATCTCATAAGCTACCTCCTGATTTTTACCCACGTTTGTTTATGATTCTAAAAGTTCTTTTACCGTTACCTTCTTAACTTGGTCTTCTTCCAAATTATGTATCTCTATATTTTCCTCATCTAAAACGTACAGTATTCCTCCTATTCCCTTATTCTTTGCATACTTTTTAGTGTCTTCAAGGTTTCTTCCTGTAATGTCCACTTCAATATTCAACCCTTGTTTTCTCAAGGTATCACAAATACTAAAGGCGTTTTTTCTGCCCTTTGGATGATAACAAATCAAACTGTCTATTTTAAGTTCTTCCCTTTTTATTTTTTGCCTGTCTAAAGCCATCATTATCATATTTACTCCAAGTGAAAAACCTGTAGCAGGTGCTCCTTTTCCAAATTTCTCTACAAGCCCATCATACCTTCCACCACTTAATATTGGAAAACCTATACCATAAGTAAATCCTCTAAAAATTATACCTGTATAGTAATTTAGACTTTGAACCATTCCAAGGTCTATTGAAACATATTTAGAAAGTCCGTAATCTTCAAGTATTTCAATGATTTTTCTAAGGTTTTCAAGGGCGTCTATGCATCTTTGGTTAATTGAATACTTTTCAACTTCTTCAATAACATCTATAGAACCAAATAATTTAGGCAAGCTGAAAATAATTTCTTTTAAATGTTCTTTTATATTATGTTTTTTAACTAATTCTTCAATGCCTAAAAAATCCTTTCTGTCAATAAGTACTCTCATTTGTTCAACTTCTTCAGCTGGCAAATCTGCTTCATCCATTAAACCTTTAAAAAACTCCACCTGGCCTATGTCTATCTGAAAGTTCTCAAGTCCTGAAGCTTTGACAGAATCAATTGCAGCAGCTATTATTTCAGCATCTGCTTCTGGAGAATTAACACCCACTATTTCCATACCTGCCTGAGTAAATTCCTTTTGCTTTCCTCCACCAATTTCATTATATTTAAAGGTATCTCCTATATAAGAAAATTTTAATGGATAATTAGCATCCTTATACTTTGTAGCCGCTACCCTTGCTATTGGTATGGTTATATCTGGCCTCAAAACCAATATACGGCCTTCCTTGTCAAAAAATTTAAACATGGTTTCCTGAGGTGTTATTTCATCTTCTGAAGAAAAAACATCATAAAACTCCACTATAGGTGTTTCAATCTCGTAATATCCATAACTTCTAAATACGTCTCTTATTTTATTTTCTAAATTCTTTTTATAATAACACTCACTTTCTAATATATCCTGAACTCCTTCAGGAGTATAAATTCTCCACTTTGCCAAATTAGTCCCTCCTCTTTATCGCTTTAATGCGCTAAATTAGTAAATTAAATTTTATTATAAAGCAACTTTTATCCTATGTCAAGCAAAAAAATTTTCGGAATTTTTATTAACTAAAGAACTGGTGGATTTTATTTATCACACAAATAGTGAGGGAAGCTTATTTATAAACAAGCTTCCCTCACTGTCCTAAATGCTTTAATTATATTAAATCGTCAACATTATGTATATCAACCACATCTGTTCTTGTCCAAATTATCTCACTTTCAGGCTTTTTATTTGTCACTAGATAATTATAAAGATATACAATAGGATCATGTCCCTGCCCAAAAGGATCCTGACCAATGGCAGCATATATTATACCCTCTTTTATTAATTCAAAAATTTCTTTATCAAAATCAAAACATATAACTTTTACTTTTCCAATCAGATTTAGTTCCCTTACAGCTTTTGCTGCCCCTTTTACTCCCACTCCAGTAACAAATATACCTCCAATGTCTGAACGTCTATTTAATAAGTCTTTAACTAAATCACATACCTTCTCGTTATCGTTGCCACCTTTAACATCTTCAACTATTTTTATCCTTCTACTCTTTTTTAAACGTTCTATTATTTTTTCTCTTCGGGTCATATAAACATATATATCAGCTCCACTTATCATTGCTACTTTACCTTTTCCATTTAAAGCTTTTACCATAAAATCAGCAGCCAAATATCCTGCTTCACCTATATCAGGGCCAAAATATGCCATTCTCTTTGAGTTTACAGGTAAATCACAGTTAAAAGTCATTACAGGTATATTTTTTTGTGATGCCTTTTCTATTAATGGCACAGCCTCATCACTAAAGCCTGGAAGTATAATTCCATTTACATCTTCTTCTAAGATTTTTCCAAAGGTATCAATAATGTTTTCCCACGTTTCTCCATCGAATCCCCTATAATCTACATTTGCATTTTTTGTAGCCAATTCCTTTCTAGCATACATTGCCCCCTGCCTTACCCCAAACCAAAATTCATGGTCTAGCGGACTTAGGAAAACAATCCTAAGGCTTTTTTCACTCACTTTTTCCACTGGAGTTACAGAAGTTTTAAAACGTCTAACCAATTTTTCAATTTCATATAGCATATCCTTTAATGTCAAAATGTTTTTGCTAACTATTTCTGTGTTGCTAACCTCTTGTTCTGTTACTGCTGCAACTTCTGTACTTGCTGAAGAAATATTATTAGATACATTTAAGAAATATTGACTCTTTTCTTTTACTTCATGGGTGCTATTTGATATAATACCTGACTCAGAATACACTTTATTTATATCTTCACTTAATACGTCTGTGCTGTTTTTAATTGTATAAAATGATTCTTTAACTTTAGAAAATAAATCCTTACTTAAATTAT
>DUVG01000170.1 GCA_012841175.1 Clostridium sp. | reverse complement strand
GTTATCTCCTTCATATTGCCTATGTCAATGGTGTTGAAACCTGAAGAACGGGTTGTTACAGATTGAAAAAATGAGGCATTTATTTTTCCAACTATACTGAGTTTACCTAGGGTATAGGGGTTATTAAATTCTGAAAAGAAGAAAAATATTGTACCAAAGGCGACGAGAAATATGGTAAAAAGTAAAACTACTTTTGTGTGAAGGAGAAAATTTTTCTCTTTGGGGAATTCCCATAAATTTTTCCATACAACAAAACCAAGTCCACCTAAAATAACAAGTATTGATGTGGTAAATAAAAGTACAGGGTCGTTATTGTAATTAGTAAGGCTTTGAAAATTTCCTAATATATCAAATCCGGCATTACAAAATGAGGATATGGAATGAAATACTGAAATGTACAAGCCTTTTAACCCAAATTTGGGAACAAATCTTGTTGTTAAAATAATAGCTCCTACCAATTCAATTGAAAAAGTGGCAAGAATCACGTTTTTAATAAGGCTTAAAACTCCTTCAAAGTTAAAATCATTTAATGATTGTTGAGCGAGTATTCTTGTTTTGAGGCTGACTTTTTTTCCAAGTAAAATTGAAAAAAATGTGGCAAAGGTTACAAATCCCAAAGCACCTATTTGAATAAGAATTAAAATGACAATTTGCCCAAAAAGTGACCACTGGGTAGCTGTGTCCACTACTACCAATCCTGTTACACAAGTGGCAGATGTGGCAGTAAATAGAGCAGTAAGAAAATCTGCTTTTTCAATATGATCATTTGAAGCAATGGGAAGAGTTAAAAGTAAAGTTCCCAAAAAAATAACCACTATAAAACTTAAAAGTATAATTTTAGTGGGATCTAACCGGAATAATTTCCTGTTTTTTATATTAAATTGAAACTTAATCATAAAAGAAAATCACCATACCTTGGCATTTTTAACCACAACTATCATTTTCACATTATAACATATTATAGTTGTGGCTGCAATGAGAAAAAACAAATCAAAAATGATGGAATAAATAATTACAAATAAAAAATTTTTTTGAATTGAAGTGTTGTAAATAAAGTGTATAAACACAGAAATTTCAGCATTTTAAAAGCCATGAAATTCTAAAAGTAATTAAAAAAATAGAATATTTTACATAAAAAAGTCTTGGAAATTCTTATAATTTGTAATATAATATATATTAAGACGTCTATTAGTATTTTCTGTTCTTAAAAAAACTATTCTGTTGAGGTATTTGAAATGTATAAACTTAGGTTGGTAATCTGCGATAAAGATCAAGTCTACATTGATAATGTTACCGATTTTATATACTCAAAACATAAGAACAAATTTTATATTAAGTCTTTTACAAATGAAAAATTCCTGTATGAGCATATTGATAAAACTGATGGTATTGATATTTTATTAATTACGCCATCGTTTTATAAAGAAGATATTGATATAAAAAAGGTGGTTGCTCCTATAATTTTATCAACTGGGATTTTGCCAAAGGAAATTAAAAACTTTGAAATAATAAGTAAATATCAAACAGGCAGTAACCTAGTAAACACTATTTTGAATATCTTTTCAGAAAAAAGTAATTTTGATATTTGTGCTGAAGAAGGCTCTAAAAATACAAAAATAGTTACTTTCTTTTCACCAAGAGGAGGTGCGGGGACATCCACTTTAGCAGTGGCAACTGCACTTCAATGTGCACAAAATCACATGAATACATTTTATCTTAACTTAGAAAGCTTTTCTTCTTCAAGAGCTTTTTTCAATTCTATTGAAAATGGCCAGAACTTATCAAGTATTTTGTTTTTTTTAAAAGAAAAAAGCAAAAATCTTTCTCTTAAAATAGAAACCAGCAAATTAATTGATGATGTATCAGGGGTACACTATTTTCTTCCTCCAGAGAATAGTTTTGATATAAAGGACATGGTTGTTGACGAAATGGAAAGGCTTATTGATGAGATGAAAGCCATGGCTTGTTACGATGTAATTATAGCTGATATCAGTAGTGAGTTAAATGACATTAATATATTACTAATGCAAAAGAGTAATTATTTATTTTATATCTTATCTTATGATAAAGTTTCAAAATTAAAGTTTGAAAAGATGCTCAAATCATTTGAGTTTTTAAACAAAAGGAAAGGTTTAGACTTTGTCAATAAAGGCGAGGTTATACTAAATAAATGTACCAGTTTAAATTTAGAAAGTTTAAATAATGTGACTTTAGGAGAAAAAACCGTTTTTACAAAAATACCATATATAAACGGAATGGAAGCATTTGATACTCAATATCTTATAAATAGTGAAAACCCTATGGGAAATGCTGTAAGTCAAATACTATACAAACTGAAATAATTTACAAACTAAAATAATATATAAGCCGTGATTATTTACAAAATATAATGATGCACAACTTAAAAACACAATCCTGTACAAATTGCAATAATATACAAAGAATAAGGGTGTTTTAAATGGATATTGATAACAAGGGAAAACTTATTGACGAAATAAGGGAAAGAATTAGTGACACCATTGATTTGTCAAAGGATTATACTGATGAAGAAATTAGAGAAGTGATAACCAATGAAGTTTTTAATGTATCTAAAGAACACTACCTTAGTATTAGTGAAAAAAAGGAAATTACAGATACAATTTTT
>DUVG01000169.1 GCA_012841175.1 Clostridium sp. | reverse complement strand
TAAATCTAATCACATTTTAGTTGCTACATTAATTAATAAAAAAGCTCCTATTTTTTTAGGAGTTTTTCAATCACGAAACAAACAAAAAACTCCTAGCTATGCTGTGGTGCTTGTAGTTTTTGTTGTTATCGTTTCAAGATGCATATTTTTGATAATATTCATTAAATACAATTGATTTTTAATCTATTCTATTAAAAAATCAAGAGAGATTTAGAATATTAAAAAAAACACAAAATTGAAGTAAAAAATAGGTGAAGTTCATGAAAATTAATAAAAAGTGACCAAAAATTTGCTTTTTTTTTATTTTTGGTTAAAATTAAAGTAACAAATTTTAATTTATAATTTTATAAAAATGAATGTTGATACACTTAAAAGTAATCCAGAACAGTTTCCAACTTCCAAAGAAGCTATACGTTGGACAGAAAATTCTCCCAATAGTAAATTGTCTGAAATAAAAAATAAACTAGATGCAAATAAATCAAATGAAAATATTCAGAAGCTTCAAGAATTAATTAAAGGCCAAGAGTATAGAAGATTTCAAAAAGAAATTTGAATTAAACCAGATGATTGAAAGTTGTGAAAATTAACATTAGAAACTTTAATAGCCTACATAGAAAAAGAAAGTGAAATATGAGCGGAAATAGGAGGAGAAGAATTAAATACACTTGAAAAAGCAATAAAATGAAAATGATTAGAACAAGAGACAAGGACGGAACACAAAGAAATAAGTGACAATAAGTTACATTCATACACACGAATACAACGTTGAATAGAAACAATCGACGGAAAAGATGTAAAATACGAAAGAAAAACATGAGTAGAATTCAATACAAATGAAATACATTTATTAAACCGAAATAATGTATTTTATGATTCTAACGCATATTATAGAAATGTTAACGAAAAAATAAATAACATATCAATAAGATTTATATGAGATAATATTTCTATAAACGATAAATATGTAATTCATCCGTCATGAACTATGTGTGAATATAAAAATAGAAAATATCTCGATAGCCGAACAAAAAACCAACATAACAAGTACCAGAACCAACTAACACAACATTTATATGATTTCTTAAAGAAAAATAGAAGTCGTTTTGAAGTTAAAGATGATATAAAAAATGAAACAACAGAAGAAATAATTGATATCAATCGAAAAAATGTTTCATTATTTGAAAAAGATATCGCTATGTTGAATGAGGATTTTATCATAGATATGGGATTTAATTCTCCAAATGCAAGCGTTATTTCTGACTTAAATATTACAAAAATTGGGAAAAAGTGAAAGAAGATATACATAAATGATAAAATTTGTTTAGAACCTAGAAAAGGTGAAGACTGAAAAACATACATATTCTATTCTCAAAAAATTTGATGACAATATTTTAAAGCTTTTGAAGCATATTTCATGCAAAACTGAAAAAAACGAGAAGGCATTTATCGTAAACTAGACAAATATTTTAGCTAAAAAAATATACACAGAATTAAAAAAGGACAGAAAGTCCTTTTTTTTAATATTAGTTATAAGAAAATTTTTCAGCAAATAAATCAAGCACAAAATTTGCATTTTTTTTAATTTTAATTATAATGTAAATGTACAATTTATTTTTTAAAATAATTATCATGGTCAATGCAATGGATTTTTCGAATAAAAACGACAGCTTCAATTCTAAAGAAAGCAAAGAAAAACGAAGGTCAGAAGAACTTTTAAAAGGAGCTGATGAAGTGACAACCGCTACAAAAGCTCACATAGAAGAGACGCAAAGCATGACAACAGATAATAATAAAGTTAAGGCCTTAATGTGACAACTAAATGAGAAACCAGAAATTCAAAATCAAAACTCTATTTTACATGAATGTGAAGATAATATAAGCGCCGGGAAAGAAATGTTTAATGCCTTAAAAGGCGATCCGAATGCTATTGAAAGCAGAATAAAGTCTCTTGATTATCATAGAAAACTTCTTTGAGAGGTTGATTGACTTATTAACTCACCATATTTTCTTCAATTAGATGATTTGAACGAAGAAGATCTGCAAAAAGAATATAT
>DUVG01000168.1 GCA_012841175.1 Clostridium sp. | reverse complement strand
TATGTCCTCTATGCATTTTGCCCATAACATCTAAAATTGGACCGTTGTATTGGCTAGACACAGTTGCACTTAAACTTTGGGACCCATTTTCTGTATGGTTATCTTCTGTTATTAGTTCTATACTTCCGTTAGAACTGTCTCTAATTACCCAGTTACCAATACCATCTTCAAAATTAGCATTAATACCCGTTTGGTCTTTGCCTATGCTTACATTATCCATGTAAAAACCAACTTCTGGGTGGTTTGACTCAACATATAATGTCATTTCATCCATATCTTCTTCAAAAATGTATGAACCACTTATTTGAATCCACTGGGTATCTGTTACTTCAATAGTTGCTATTTTTTTCCAATCCTTTGAATCAGCACCTGCAGCCAATTCTTCCATAGTTATAGCAAGAGTTAATGGTTCTTCTAACTCTTCAGGAATTTCTATAACCTTTAAATAAGCACAAACACTATATTCAGTATCTTTTTCCAGTAAATTAAGTAAATTGATGCTTGGACCTTCCCAAGTTTGAGTTCTTCCAGTTGATTTTAAGCTATAGCTTCCTGCATATGCTTCTTCATCAACTACTTCTAATTTTACGCCACCTCTTGCTCTCCAACTTTGAGTTGTTCCACTTTCAAAATTATAAAATAAATCTTCCTCTAATTCTTCAGGTTCAGATGCTGAAGTGCTTGTAATCAATACATCATCCATATAGATATTTGGAATAACGTCTCCCTCATCTGTTCCTTCACCTGGTTCTATCCAAATTAAAAACTCTGTAGTTTCACTTGGCACTTGGTAGTCTTTTAACTCAAAAATTGTCCAGTCTTCAGAAGTAACTTCTCTATTGCCTATCAACCAAATATAGTCCTCTCCCCCTCCTGAAACTACTTTAGCGGTGATGTGATATTCACCTGTTCCTTCTTCAATTCTTAATTTTAATGATATATTATATTTCTTTCCTGATTCCATAAGATTTGTTATATCTAGAAATGGCTGGCTTTCTTTTGAGCCTCTGTTTTCAAGTACTAATGACTTATTGTCACCCCAGTCATAAATACTTAAGTCTCCTCCATCTCCCCAAGGCTTTGCTATCCAACTTCCCATATCTTCATCTTCAAAGTCCTGGGATAAAACTTCTGTAATTTCATAAATTTCTATAATTTCTACATCATCAATATAGATGTTCGGAATAACATCTCCCTCATCTGTTCCTTCACCTGGTTCTATCCAAAGCAAAAATTCTGTAGTTTCACTTGGTACTTGGTAGTCTTTTAACTCAAAGATTGTCCAGTCTTCAGAAGTAACTTCTCTATTGCCTACCAACCAAGGATAATCTTCTCCTCCCCCTGAAGCTACCTTACCAGTAATGTGGTATTCACCTGTTCCTTCTTCCAGTCTTAACTTTAATGAAATATTATATTTTTTCCCTGATTTCATTAGACTTGTTATATCTAGAAATGGCTGACTTTCTTTTGATTCTCTGTTTTCAAGCACTAATGACTTATTATCAGCCCAGTCATAAATGCCCATATTTCCTCCATCTCCCCATGGCTTTGCTATCCAACTTCCTGCATCTTCATCTTCAAAGTCTTGAAATAAAATTGTTTCCCCTAAAGGTAAAACTTCTTCCCCATATACAGTTAGAAAACTTGCTGGCAATAACGAACTGATTAAAAGTACCATCATTACTAAAAAGCTACTCTTTTTTTTCATTTTAAATAAACCTCCCAATTTTTTAGCTTTAATTTAATCAATTTGCAAAACACTTTCTTTATCTTTTTCTAACTCATTTGCCCTCCCTTCTAATTATTTATAATTTAAAACATGTACACTACACCCCCATAAAAATAATTTTCTCTCTTTTATATTATATTAACATTGTATTTTTGAAAATTAAACCTATGCAGACAAGAAGATTTTATTAAAATAAAAAAACTCATATCACATGTATATTTTAGCATACTCCCTGAATTATGTAAATGAGTTGTTGTTGAGTAAATGTAGTTTTTGCATTTTGCCGTTTTATTGTTATTTTACTTTTAGTTACAATTTCTTGTCTTTCTCTTATTATTATAATGATATTATCATTTTTTTATTATATATCAACAATTTCTTGTTATGTTTTTAAAAAAGTATCCTCAAAAATTGTTTTTCATCGCATAATTAATATATAAAGGGAATGTTTTTGTTTTTGCACATGTACAGCAACTCGTCTTTTAAAAATATAAAAATTTAATCTACGTTGTCTAAAATAAAAACTATAGATAATAAATTTATTAACAAAAAAGCAAAAGATTAAAATAAATTTAAAATCAATAACTGCGAAATACTAAAAAATCGCAGTATTGGTATATAAAATTTACACAAATAAGAGGGAGGAGTTTAAATGAAACAAAAAACAACTGTGCTTTTGGCAATTATAATGTGTATTACATTTTTAATTGTACCAAATGTAGAAGCACGTACTGTGACATCAAGTGAAATCGGTACTCACGGAGGATATGACTTTGAATTTTGGGTAGACTCAGGTTCAGGTTCTATGGTTCTAAAGGATGGAGGAACATTTAGTTGT
>DUVG01000167.1 GCA_012841175.1 Clostridium sp. | reverse complement strand
GTAAAAATCATATGGAGGAGTTTTGTTTGCATCTAACCAAAGGGCACCTTTTTCAGTTTTGCCCATTTTAACTCCTTCACTAGTGGTAAGAAGGTTAAATGTCATACCATATACTTCTTTTCCCTCAACTCTTCTTATAAGGTCAATTCCACCTAATATATTTGACCACTGGTCGTCCCCGCCTAATTGTAAAACACAGCCATAATCCTGATAGAGTTTTAAAAAGTCATAACTTTGCATAAGCATATAGTTAAACTCTATAAAAGACAGACCTTTTTCAAGCCTTGATTTAAAGCACTCAGCTGTAAGCATTCTGTTAACAGAAAAATGTACACCTATTTCTCTTAAAAAGCTAACATAGTTTAATTCTAGCAGCCAGTCTGCATTATCAATCATTAGTGCCTTTCCATCAGAAAAATCAATAAATTTTGATAGCTGCTTTTTAAAATTCTCAGCATTTTCTTGTATAACTTCCCTGGTCATCATTTTTCTCATATCTGTTTTACCTGTGGGGTCTCCCACCATAGTAGTTCCTCCGCCTATAATTGCAATAGGTCTGTGTCCGGCTTTTTGCATATGAGACATTACAACCATTTGAAGAAAGTGACCTACATGCAGACTATCTGCTGTTGGATCAAAGCCAATATAAAAAGTAACCTTTTCATTTTCTAACAATCTTTTTACAGGCTCCTCATGGGTAATTTGCGCAATAAATCCTCTTTCTTTTAGAATTTGAAATACACTAGACATAATAAATTCCTCCTATATATTTAAATGCTAATATCAATAATAAAAAAACTTTCACATCCTATATTTTAAGGACGAGAAAGTTCCCGTGGTACCACCTTACTTCGCATATCTAAAAGATATACCTCAATTATATAACCGATATAACGGTCGGTAACCGTCGTACACCTACTAAATATAATTTCAGTGTGAGACTCTAGAGTGTAATTCGTCCTTCCATGTTCATAAGTCCTTTCACCAAGTGGACTATTCTCTTTGATGTAACCATAGAAGACTACTAATCTCCTTCAAAGTCTTTTGCTTTTTAAATTTTTTTTAAAAAACATATGCTAAAGTTTTATATTTCTAATCATTTTAACACAAATTAAGACCATTTACAATGAAAAGATTATTTTATATTATAACCCCCCCACCTACAACTATGTCTTCACTATAAAATACAACTGACTGGCCGGGTGTAATAGCACGTTGAGGCTGTTTAAATACCACTTTTACTTTTTCATCCTGGATAGGATAAATAGTTGCATCTGCTTCCTTTGCAGAATATCTGATTTTTGCTTTTACATCCATAGGCCTCTCTAGTTTATCAATCATTATATAGTTTAAATCTTCTGCAATAAGAGAGGTAGAAAAGATTTCATGATTTTCACCTAGTATTACATTGTTATTTGGGACATCAAGACCCACAACATACATAGGTTTTCCAAAAGCTATCCCAAGACCTTTTCTTTGACCCACAGTGTAGTGAATTATTCCTTTGTGTTTTCCTAAGATATTTCCCTTTGTATCAACAAAATGTCCAGGCTTGATTTTTTTATCTGTATTTTTCTTAATAAATTTAGCGTAATTATTATCTTCCACAAAGCATATTTCCTGGCTGTCAGGTTTTGAAGCTACATCAAGGTCTAGTTTTTTTGCAATTTCTCTTACTTCTTCCTTTGAATAGTCGCCTATAGGCATTAATGTTCTAGAAAGTTGGTCTTGAGTTAAATTATATAGTGCATATGTCTGGTCTTTTTTATCAGTTACTGATTTTTTCAGTAAATATCTTTTTAATTCTTTATCATATTCAATAATTGCATAATGTCCTGTTGCTACATAATCTATACCCATAGATACTGCTTTTTGCAGCATAGCTTCAAATTTAACATATCTATTACAGGCAATGCAGGGGTTAGGAGTTCTGCCTTTTAAATATTCGTCTTTAAAGTAGTCAATTACTTTGCCATTAAAGACATCCTGAAAATTCATAACATAATAAGGAATGCCTAATTTATATGCAACACTTCTAGCATCATCTACAGCAGAAAGCGAACAGCATCCTCCTTCAGTTTGCTTTGTATCTTCACCTGTTTCAGACCATATTTTCATTGTAACGCCTATTACTTCATAACCTTTTTCTAAAAGTACAGCGGCGGCTACCGAACTATCGACACCACCACTCATACCTATCATAACTTTCTTTTTTGACATTTTATATTAATTCCACCTTCTATCAGTCTATGTCATGATTTATATCTTCGCATCTTTTACAGCATGTAATATATCCTTCTTCTTTGTCAGAAAGACCGTTTTTGTTTTTGTAATCCTCTATAGCAGCTCGTATAGCCTCTTCTGCTAAATTTGAACAGTGCATTTTAGCAGGTGGCAAACCATCTAAAGCATCAGCTACAGCCTTATTAGTTATATTTAGAGCTTCATCTACAGTTTTACCTATTATAAGTTCCGTGGAAATACTGCTAGTAGCAACAGCAGCACCACATCCAAAAGTTTTAAATTTAGCATCAACTATTACGTTATTTTCAATTTTAAGATACATTTTCATAATATCTCCGCATTTGGCATTTCCTACTTCTCCAACACCATCTGCATTTTCTATTTCTCCAACATTTCTTGGATTTGCAAAATGATCCATAACCTTATCACTATACATATTGTTTCCCTCTTTTCACTTTTTCATATAATGGAGACATTTCTCTAAGTCTCCCAACAATTTCAGGTAATTCATTTAATAGTATATTAACGTCATCATGGCTGTTGTCTTTTCCAAAAGTAATTCTAAGTGATCCATGTGCTATCTCATGAGGAAGACCAATTGCAAGAAGAACATGGGATGGATCTAAAGATCCTGATGTGCAGGCAGAACCACTTGATGCTGCAATACCTTTCATATCAAGCATAAGCAAGAGAGATTCTCCCTCGATAAACTCAAATGAAAAGTTGACATTCCCCGGAAGTCTATTGTTTCTGTCCCCATTTAGCCTTGTAAAAGGAATATTTTTTAGTACTTCTTCAATTGTTCTATCCCTTAAACTTAATAGTGCCTTGTTGTTTTCTTCTATGTTTTCAGTTGCAATTTTAATAGCTTCTCCAAGTCCCACTATTCCAGCAACATTTTCTGTACTAGCTCTTCGGCTTCTTTCTTGAGCACCTCCATGGATAAACGATGTTATTTTTACACCTTTTTTTATATATAAAGCTCCCACTCCCTTAGGACCGTAAAGCTTGTGTGCTGATAAAGATAAAAGGTCAATATTTAATTCATTAACGTCTATAGGAATGTTTCCTACTGCTTGTACAGCATCTGTGTGAAAAATTACACCTTTATCTTTTGCAATTTTACCTATTTCTTTAATTGGCTGAACTGTACCTATTTCATTATTTGCAAACATAACTGAAATAAGTATTGTATTTGGCCTAATTGCATTTAACACATCCTCAGGAGAAATAAGCCCATTTTCATCAACTGGCAGATATGTTACTTCAAAACCATCACTTTCTAAATAGCGACAAGTATGCAAAACTGCGTGGTGCTCTATACTTGTGGTAATTATATGGTTACCTTTGTCTTTGTTGGAATAGGCAACTCCTTTTATAGCCCAGTTATCTGCTTCAGTTCCTGAGCCTGTAAAAAATATTTCTCTTGGATTTGCATTAATAGCTTTAGATACCTTTTCCCGAGCTTCTTCTATAGCTTTTTTACTTTCTCTTCCAAGAAAATATATAGATGAAGGGTTTCCAAAATTCCCCTTTAAATACGGCAACATCTTTTCTAAAACTTCAGAGCTTATAGGTGTTGTCGCTGCGTGATCAAAATATATTGTTTTTCTGTCCATAATTATTACCCCTTATATTTAAACTAGTTTCTTATTTATTTATTCCCTAAAAGAAATTGTTAAAACATTTTGCCAATATCTATAGGAGTTTATTTTATAAAATTAACTTCAATAAAATATTTACATTAACTAGATTAGCATTCTAGAATATGATTGTCAATATTTTTTCCGTACTTTGTGAAATTATTGACATACTAATTATAGACTTTAAAATAAGATATGTATAACTAAAGAAGTTATCCATAATAAAGGAAATTATGTTTTGGAAAAATATAATTTTAAAATAAAGGCGTGTAGCATCTTTTTTTTAGCATCTCTTCAATTTCGTCAATTGTTTGTCCCTGTGAATTAATCATAAAAACTCCATATTGAGTTCTTTTCCCCATAGTGAATTGGGGCATGTTATTTCTGGATATACATGAAATATTAAATGAATTTCCTGCATAAATAATAGCATCAACAGGATAATTATAATTTTCAATATAAACAACATCAAAACCTCTTTTTTCAAGTTGACTTTTTATATCTTCAAGTCCTCTTTGGATCCCAACTACCAAAAAGACCACCTCCAATAATATTATTACCGAAAATAGTCTATATATACACTTTCTAATGGTTTAAAGATCCTTTTCTTTTTGATAAAAAAACGTCTGTATAGGTTTGAAGTGATAATTTGCATAAAGTATTATTTGTTCAGTGCTCCCTACAAATAATACTCCTGATGGGGCTAAAGCTTTGTTAAATTTTTTATATATTTCTATTTTAGCTTCTTCGGTAAAGTAAATCAAAACATTTCTACATACAATCAAATTACAGTCAGATGGGTATTTGTCAGATAATAAGTTATGCTGCTTAAATTCAATGCATTTTTTTAGCTCATCCTTTATACGAAAATTGTTGTTCTCTTGTATAAAATATTTTTTCAAATATGCTTTAGGAAGATTTACCACACTTTTTTCAGCATAAATCCCTTTTTTGGCTTTTTCTAGTATCTCCTTGTCCAAATCAGTTGCAATAATTTTAATATCTTCAAGGGGAAAAAATTCATTTAATATCATTGCCAGGGTATATGGCTCATCTCCACTAGAACAGGCAGCACTCCATATTTTTATTTTTTTATTTTGTTTTATTAGAATTGGAAGAATGATTTCCTTTAATTTAACCCATTGTTCAGGGTTTCTATAAAATTCAGATACATTTATAGTAATATAGGTCATAAACTCATCATAAAGCCTTGAGTCTATTTTTAACGCATTAAGATATGTTTGATATCCATCAAATTCCCTTTTGCTTATTAGGGAATTAAGTCTTCTTTTCATTTGTCTTTCTTTATAGGAATTAAGATCAATTCCAGTTATTTTATAAATTTCTTTTTTGAATTCTTCATAGTTCATAGACATGGCATATCTCCATTCTAAAAATTACTTAATAAGTTCAGGAAAGAATCTTTTTATTTCTAATTCTGCATTTTCAACACAATCAGATGCATGTATTAAATTTTCAAACCTATGAGAGCCAAAATCTCCTCTAATGGTGCCAGGCAAAGAGTCAAAAGAACTTGTCTTTCCAATCATATTACGGACAGTTGATATAACTTTATTCCCTGAAAGAATAATAATTATAACAGGACCAGAAGTCATATATTTTATCAGGTCATTAAAAAAAGATTCACCTTTTACATGAAAATAATGTATACTGGCAGTTTCTATGTCTAATGTTGTCATTTTTATGTGGGTTATAGTGAAATTTTTTTTTTCAAATCTTGAAATTATTTCGCCAACTAATTTTCTTCTTACAGAATCGGGTTTTAAAATTACTAATGTCCTTTCCATACCGGCTCCTTTTATTGTGATAAATATTGTGATAACTATACAAGAAATTTAATGTAGTAATTATAGAAAAATTTAAATAGGTTTCAAATATATTTTAGCATAATATTTTTTAAAAATAAAGATTAAAAAGTTTGTTTTTAGATTAGTGCCATTTTCTAGCATACATACTAAGAGCCTAAACCAGCTAAAATGGTTTAGGCTCTATTAATATCTTCTAAAGAATCTATATAAATTATTAATTATAAATTTGCAACTTTAACTGGTTCATCAAAAATCCCTCTTTTTACCTCGGTTGCAGTCATGTCTCTGGCTTTAAGCATTTCACCTAAATAATTACAAGCATCCCACGGGTTAACGGTATCACCACAAGTAAAAACATCTACGGCGGCGTAACCTAGTTCTGGCCAGGTGTGTATGGTTAAATGTGATTCCGAAATGACTACTACACCACTAACTCCCTGTGGACTAAATTTGTGAAATGCCACCTCTCTTACTTCAGCTCCAGCCTTTAATGCAGCTTCAACCATACATTTTTCGATAATACTTGCATTGTTTAGCATATCGGCTGTGCAACCATAAATTTCTGCTAAAATATGACGTCCTAATGCATTCATATTTGTTTCCTCCTTTAATAAATAATATCCCAACCTTTCTTTATTTTGAAATTTACAAACGAATTTCAACAAAAACTATT
>DUVG01000166.1 GCA_012841175.1 Clostridium sp. | reverse complement strand
ATTATTTTCTTATTGTAGGAGATTTCATTAGATATGCAAAAGATAACAATATAATGGTTGGCCCGGGAAGAGGCTCTGCAGCAGGCAGCCTTGTTTCCTATTCTTTAGGTATAACAACCATTGATCCCTTAAGATACAATCTCATTTTTGAAAGGTTTTTAAATCCGGAAAGAATCAGCATGCCAGATATTGATATTGATTTTTGTTATGAGAGAAGGCAGGAAGTCATAGACTATGTTGTAAAAAAGTACGGAGAAGACAGGGTTGCCCAGATAATCACATTTGGAACTATGGCGGCTAGGGCTGTTATAAGAGATGTTGGAAGGGCTTTGGATATTCCCTATGGGGATGTTGACAAAATTGCAAAGATGATACCTTTTCAGATAGGGATGAATATAGAAAAGGCTTTAGAATTAAACCCTGAACTTAAGAACCATTATAATAATGATGAAAGAACCAGAGAATTAATTGATACTGCAAAACTCTTAGAAGGTATGCCAAGGCATGCCTCTACTCATGCTGCAGGTGTTGTTATATCAAAGGAGCCTGTTACAGAATATGTGCCTCTTCAAAAAAATGATGACTGCATAACCACTCAATTTAGTATGGGACTTTTAGAAGAATTGGGACTTTTGAAAATGGATTTTTTAGGTCTTAGAACTCTTACAGTAATAAGGGATGCAGTGAACTTAATATATGAAAATTATAATAAAAAAATAGATATAGATGCTTTGGATATGAATGATCCTAATGTGTATAAACTAATAGGTGAGGGGAAGACAGCGGGGGTTTTTCAGCTGGAGAGTTCTGGAATGACTCAGTTTATGAAAGAGCTTAAACCAACTTCCCTAGAAGATGTCATAGCTGGTATATCTCTTTATAGACCAGGGCCTATGGATCAGATTCCAAGATATTTAAAAAACAAAAATAATCCTAAAGAAGTAAAATATCATCACCCTCTTTTGGAAAATATTCTCAATGTTACTTATGGGTGTATGGTCTATCAAGAACAGGTAATGCAAATAGTACGTGAGTTAGCAGGATATTCTATGGGAAGGTCAGACTTAGTACGCCGTGCAATGTCCAAAAAAAAGATCAGCATAATGGAACAAGAGAGAAAGAATTTTATATATGGCATAAGGGATGAGGATGGGAAAGTAATAGTAAAAGGTGCAGTTGCAAATGGGGTTGATGAAGATATTGCCAACAAAATATTTGACGAGATGATGGACTTTGCAAGTTATGCTTTTAATAAATCTCATGCTGCAGCTTATGCCGTTGTTGCATATAAGACAGCATGGCTAAAATGCTATTATCCTGTTGAATTTATGGCAGCACTTTTAAATAGTTTTCTAGGAAGCAGTGGAAAAATATCCCAATATATTCATGAATGTAAAAACTTAAAAATAGAGATTTTGCCTCCTGATATCAATGAAAGTAATTTAAAATTTACAGTTATAAATGGTAAAATTAGATTTGGTTTGACAGCAGTTAAAAATGTGGGAGAAAACCCTGCAAAGGCTATAATTGACGAGAGAACAAGAGATGGAAATTATAAAAACCTAGTAGATTTTTTGGAAAGAATTGAAGGAAAAGATGTAAATAAAAGGTGCATAGAAAGTTTAATTAAAAGTGGGGCTTTTGATTGGACTAAGACTTACAGGTCAAAACTTTTGGCTGTTTATGAAAAAATAATGGATGGAATAACTCAAAGAAAGAGAAAAAGTATAGAAGGACAACTTTCTCTATTTGATCTTTCAAAAGAAAGTTCAGATAAAAATAATATTATACCTGACACATTAAAAGAAGAAGATATATATCCTGATATAGAGGAGTATTCAACAAGGGATTTACTTTCTATGGAAAAAGATATGCTTGGACTATATATTTCAGGTCATCCTCTTAAAGATTTTGAGAAGGAAATAAAAGAAAGAGTGACACTTTTTAGTTCTGATTTTATTATAAATACTGAAGAGAGAGATGCCGATATACCTTTGGGTGACTACAAAAAAATAACTGATGGAAAAAAAGTATATGTAGGTGGAATAATTGCATCAAAGATTAACAAAACCACTAAAAATGGCAATTTAATGGCTTTTATCACATTAGAAGATTTATTTGGTGCTATGGAGATAATTGTTTTCCCATCAACTTTAGAAAGATATGCTAATTTAATAGATGTGGAAAATATTGTTCTTGTAAAAGGGCGAATAAGTATAAAGGAGGAAGAACAACCTAAGATAATATGTGAAGAAGTGAGCACATTGGCAAAAAAGAAAGTGAAGAAGCTATATTTAAAAATAAATAACAGTTTAGATGATGAGATTATGAAATCTACCATTAGTTTACTAAAGTTTTTTAATGGAAGAGTTCCTGTAATTTTATACAATGAAGATGAAAAAAAATCAAAAGTTTTAGAAAGAGATTGCTGGGTAAATTTAAGTGAAACAATTATAGCTGAATTAAAAGAAAGGCTTGGAGATGAAAATGTTAAATTGGTAAATTGATATCTATAAAAAACTTTACTTAATTTAATATTGATTTTTAGTTGAAATTAATATATAGTTATGACGAGGTGGTTCTATTTGGATAGAGAATTAGATAAAATATTAGGAGATTATGTTATTATAAAAGCTGAAGAAAACGGAGTTAACATTATCGGTCTTACAAGAGGCAAGGATACAAGGTTTCATCATACAGAAAAGTTGGATAAGGGTGAATTGCTTATAGCCCAGTTTACCGAGAATACTTCTGCGATAAAAATAAGAGGAAAAGCTAAAATATTATGTCGACATGGAGAAATTAGTTCCGGTGAATAATGTAAAAAGGGGCGTGTTTATATGTGGACAGTAGTGTATATGGCTCAAAGCAAAGAAATTGCTAATACTATGCAGGACTTGTTATCAAATGAAGGTATTTTAGTAAAGTTAAGACCTATAAGCAAAAATCGTGAAACCAGTGACGATTATTATGAAGTATTAGTGCCTGAATCCGAAGTAGAAGAGGCACATAGTGTGATTATTGAAAAGGGATATTAAAATTTTATAAATGTTTTTTTCGTATCCCGTGTTATTAAATTAATTAACACGGGTTATATATTTATATGGAGGTGCCGTTTATGAGTCAGATTAAAAGAATAGGTGTTTTGACCAGTGGAGGAGATGCACCTGGTATGAATGCAGCAATAAGATCTGTTGTTAGGGCTGGACTTTATTATGGGTATAGAGTTTACGGAATCAGAAAAGGATATGAAGGGCTTATTAACGGTGATATTGAGGAACTAAATGCCAGGTCTGTGGGAGATATACTCCATAAAGGAGGTACTATTTTACAGACTGCTAGGTCCCCCCAATTTCAAACGGAAGAAGGACAGAAAAAAGCTGTTTCCATGGCCAATGTTTTTGACCTTGATGCCATTGTTGTAATTGGAGGAGATGGCTCACATAGAGGGGCAAGAGATCTTAGTAAGCATGGTGTGAATGTAATAGGTATTCCAGGTACAATTGATAATGATATTGGTTCAACTGACTATACCATTGGATTTGATACTGCGTTAAACACAGTACAAGATGCATTGGACAAGATACGTGATACTGCATATTCCCATGAAAGATGCAGTATTTTAGAGGTTATGGGAAGACATGCAGGATATATTGCACTAAATGTTGGTATATCAGGTGGTGCAGAAGCGGTTATTTTACCAGAGATGGCAAAATCCCTTGATATTGATAAAGATGTAATTAAACCCATAATTGAAGCTAGAAACAGAGGTAAAAAACACTATATAGTTATTGTAGCAGAAGGCGCTGAAGGAAAGGCCATTGAAATAGAAAGAGCAGTAATGGAAAAGACAGGATTAGAGGCTAGAGCAACAATATTAGGTCATATTCAAAGGGGAGGAAGCCCTACAGTAAATGACAGAGTTACTGCTAGCACCATGGGGGTAAAGGCTATAGAAACTCTAATGAATGGAGGAGAAAACAGAATAATAGCACTAAAAAGTGGCAAGCTAATTGATATTGATATAGATGAAGCATTAGAGATGAAAAAAGCCTTAGATAAGGATATGATTAAAATATGTAAAATTTTGTCTTTATAGTGGAGTTATTTATAATTGGATTTGTATTGACAGGATGGTGAAATTACTTGACTACTGAAACCAATTTAATTGTAAGGTATGCTGAAACAGATCAAATGGGAATAGTGCATCATTCTAATTATCCCATTTGGTTTGAGGCAGCTAGAACAGATTATATAAAAAAAATGGGTCTTCCCTATTCTAAAATAGAAGAAAGGGGTTTTTTACTTCCTTTAATTGAGTTAAATTGTAAATATAAAAATGCTGCTAGGTATGAGGATGAAGTAGTAATAAAGACCAAATTAAAAAAACTTACATATACAAGGGTTACCTTTTATTATGAAGTAATAAGAAAAAAAGATGGAGAATTATTGACTGTTGGGGAAACTATGCATGTATGGACTGATAAAAATCTAAAGCCTTTGAATATAAAAAAGCAAGCTTTAGACATATATGAATTAATGTGCAGAAACAATTAATGCCTACCTAAAAGAGGAGCAACTTAACATAAAGTGGTTACAAATCTTGGTGTTTCTTGACTTTTATATAGAAAATCATGTATAATAATTATATAGGTATATGCTTCCTTAGGACTTCTTCATAGGATGACTTATCAATGTACTAATTCGATGTTGTAAGCAATGTAGTTTCTATAAACCAATCTATTTACATGAAGTTGGAGGAGGTAATTTTATGTGCAAAAAAATATCTTTTTGGTTCGCAATACAACTAGTGGTATGTCTTATGTTGCAATCTTTTCTAGGGATTTCCTTATTTGGTGTAGAAAAAGTGCATGCAGCTCCAGGAACTGAGCTGATAAAAAATGGGAATTTTATTTTTCAATCCGATCATTGGCGTTTCAAATATAACAGTGCATTAGGGGCAGATGCATCATATAATATAGTTCAGTCTAAAAACTTTGCCACATCCACAGTTATAGGTATTAGAAATACAGGATATTATGATTGGGCAGTTCAACTCATTCAGGATGATATTCCTTTAAATAAATCTCATAAATATGTTTTGGATTTTGATGCATCTTCTACAGTTCCAAGAAAAATAGCAGTTGAATTAAAAAATCCTATAACTAACGAAAAATATTTTAGTAAAGTTGAAAATCTTGATACTAAAAATAAAAAGTATAAACTAGAGTTTACAGTGCAAAGCGATGATCCATCGGCACAATTAACATTTAATATGGGAAATATAGAAAACCAAATAGATGAATTTCATGAAGTTTTAATTAGTAAGGTTAGTTTAAAAGAGATGGGTATATCAAAAGATACAGAAGAAACAGATACAGAAATTCAATCTAATGTCACCTTGAAGCGAAATGTAAAAGGCCAGGTAGAATTTGGAAATACAGAAAATATGAAAATAAGTCAAGAAGGTAGTTTTATGATACCTTTTTCTAGTAAAAGCCCGAGAGAAATTGTACTGGCAATGGATAATTCAGGGGCCTTTAATTCATATTCTGAAAGAATTATTTCCCCTTTTAGCTATGGTATTTATGCAAGTGAAAGGCTTAATTTTCAGGGATTAGATGCATACATAAATGGAAGTACTTATTCTAAGGATTTCATTGATCGTACAAGTGAAATTACTATTACTGGTACTTGTGCTTCT
>DUVG01000165.1 GCA_012841175.1 Clostridium sp. | reverse complement strand
TACGAAGTTGCATTAACTATAGAAGGATATCAAAGTAGTGGAAGCGCAGATGTTTACACTAATGTAATAACAGTGGGCGGTTCTGGTGGAAACCAAGGTGGTAACGATTGGAATCAAGGCGGCTGGGATTGGAACCAAGGCGGCAATGACTGGAACCAAGGTGGCAATGACTGGAATCAAGGCGGCTGGGATTGGAACCAAGGTGGCAATGACTGGAACCAAGGCGGCAACGATTGGAATCAAGGCGGCTGGGATTGGAACCAAGGCGGCAACGACTGGAATCAAGGCGGCTGGGACTGGAACCAAGGCGGCAACGACTGGAATCAAGGCGGCTGGGATTGGAACCAAGGCGGAAATGACTGGAACCAAGGCGGCAATGATTGGAATCAAGGCGGCTGGGATTGGAACCAAGGCGGTAACGATTGGAATCAAGGCGGCTGGGATTGGAACCAAGGCGGCAACGATTGGAACCAAGGTTGGAACGATTGGAACCAAGGTGGCAACGATTGGAATCAAAGCTGGAACCAAGGTTGGGGCTGGTAATTCCAAGCTAAAGATAATAATTTAGAAATATAATAAAATAACTACTTCGGAATGAACTCCCCTTTTCCGAGTAGTTATTTTATTTATGTATTTTAAATTTAAGAAATTACCAGCCTAAAGCCTCAATCATTTTTTCAGCATATCTCTTACCCAAAGTAACCTGTGAATCACGACTAAAATGAAGTTTCCAAGCTGTATCAGAAGGGTCTACAACCAATCCATTTGCAGAGACTACATAACAATTACTAATTACAGAAGGTAATTGATTTACCAAAGTATTGTGACCAGCACAGCCACCACTATAAAGTAGTTCACCTGCTATAAATGGAACCTCTCCTAAATTCAAATCAGTCCTTAGATCTTCTACTAGAGTTTTCACCTTGTTAGGCCAACTAGGGTCTCCATTATTTGACTCACCCTGATGGAATATAATTCCTTTTATTATTCCGCCACTTTGCTGGGCAATTCTTGCACGCTGAACAATCCAATTATACCTGCTGCCTCCAGATTTCATGAAAGTTTCAATTCTTTCACCACTAATAGCACATGGAATAAGGCCAATAGTACCACCATCTGGAACGTGTTCTATCATAGTTTTACCAAAATAGTCTCCAGGGCCTAATGCATTGCTCCAATTATCATGTAGAGGTGGACATGCTACATCCCATTCATCTTTTCGGCGTCCGATGGCAGGATTATCGTCAAATCCCAATACAAGCACACGTTCGTCTTTTACCTTATCCTGAGGAAGGGCTTGAGGGTATCCGGCCATATTAGATTGACCTAGTAAAAGAAAAACATGAAATTCAGGAGTAGGTGTAGGAGTAGGTATAGGAGTAGAAGTTGGAGTAGGTGTAGGCTTGGAATTTTCAACAGGGAACTCAAATATAATTTCCAGTATGTATCTTTTTAACAAAGAATAGTCATTTGAATTAACAAAACCATCACCATTAAGGTCAACAATTGATTCATCACTTATTTTGGAGATATCTAAAACGTGTCTCATCAATAAAATAGCATCTGAAGAATTGATAGTGCCATCATAATTTGCATCTCCATATAAAGGTGCAGCAGTTACAAATGTGGAAAAAATAGTTACTAAAAGAAGTGTAAATACTAAAAATAAACTTTTAAAACAAAATTTTTTCACAAATAAATCCTCCTTTTCAAAATAATATTATAAAAATTGCACAAATAAACTTAACAAAGCATTTATAATACGCAATTTTTTACACTAATTTCATAGTTTGGATGGAGTATTAATTTGAATTGTAGTAAAAAAAAATTAAAAATTATATCATATAAGCAAATAATGTAATTATGATGTTAAGTATGACTATAATTATATTATGTGCTTGCTAGAGGTATAAAGCAAGTCAAATTACTATTTTATTATTTCAAAATCTTGCACTTAGCAATATATTTGTTTTTTTATAATATTTAAATATAACCCCCTAAAACATAAATATATATACGTATATTTATGTAACATAGTATTTCAGAAATTACTTTAATATGAAGTAAAGTTTGACAAAATACTATTTTAATCATACAATATTTTCATGCGTAAAAATTTAAATTAGTTAATATTTTAAATATTAAAATATAAAAAAAATTTTTGAAGGAGGAATTCTATGGTGAAAAAACTATTGCCAAGTTTGACGGTGTTTGCTTTATATGTTGCTTTCATCTTTGGAAGTACAACTTTGGCAGAAGTGTTTGGAAATGAAGAACAACAGTTGAAAAGTAGTAATGGGGTGGTAGCAGACAAGGAAGCAAGTGAAGGAATTGCAAAAGATGATGAAATGGACGAGAATTCAGAACTAAACTTACTGGTGTTAGATTCAAATGTGAGGGTTTTTTGTTTTTCCAGTTCAAAAGAAAATAGTTTGGAAATTATTGAACTTTGTCCTACTCCCTCAGGAAAGTATGAAATTAGAGTTAAAGAAGCTAAAGCAATGAATAATACTGAAAAATAGGTTTTAAAATTATTTAATTTTAATTAAATCAAGTAAAATAGGTGGAGGAACTTTGAAATTGAACCTCCACCTAAATTTTTTATAACACTTCAGCAGCCTCTGGAACTTTTCTGTTTTTTTGAACAGTACCATGGGGATGTTCAGGAGGTGCATATATAGAGTATAACTTTATAGGTTTATTGCCTGTATTAATTAAATTATGCCATTTGCCGGCAGGTATAAGGATGACGTAATCATCACTTACTCTTTTTTCAAAATCTAATTTATCTTTGCAATCGCCCATTTTAACAATTCCCTGACCCTCTTCAATGCGTATAAATTGGTCATGATCAGGATGAACCTCAAGTCCTATATCTTTTCCAACATTAATACTCATTAAAGCAAGCTGTAAGTATTTTCCTGTCCAAAGAGCTGTGCGATAATTTTGGTTTTGCTTAGTGGCTTTTTCAATATTAACTACAAAGGGATTAGGGCCATAATCTTTTAACTGAATAAAGTAATCATCATCTTTGTGATGAGAAAAAGAATATTGGTGGGTGAACTGATTCCAAAATTCAGGATTGTACATTATCATATTGGGCATATAGGGATAAGGACAGACATTATAGGGATTATACATTTGTAAATTTTGAGCACATGGATATGAACAAAAATTATGCATATATTTCATTCCTTTCTTAAATTTTTAATATTATTGTATGTTTTATGTAAGGTTCATGTGCCATTGCCACTATAATATTGTCAGTATAAAAAAAATAGATTATACTAAGACAAAAGTGTATATAGCCTTATTGAGATAAAGATGGAGGGAATGTATGAAAAAAATTATATTTTTAATAATAATATCACTTATATTTACATACTGTTTGCCAGTTTATTCAGCAACCATGGTCAATCCATTTTTCGCTATTAGCAGTGATTTAGAATACCAAGAGATAAAAGAAAATTTAAATGATAACAATCATATGTATTTTCAGTGGGGCAGACTTGCAAGAAATAGCGAAGACATAATTCAATTCACAGATAAAATGTATTTTGGCATAAGTTCATATGATAATAGAACTGAATATGGCTTTCCAACCAAAATAGCGGAGGGAGAACATTTTGAGTACATAGTACAGCCGGGAGACTCTCTTTTTTCAATATCAAGAAAGTTTGAAGTTCCACATTTTCT
>DUVG01000164.1 GCA_012841175.1 Clostridium sp. | reverse complement strand
TACAAGAATTGATTCAGTCGAAGGTGGAGACTTTACTGATAGCCTTAAAGAAGCTCTTAGCGAAAGAAATGATATTGATTTTAGCGATAAAGAAAATATAGATCCTAAAATATTCCTTAGCAATTTAGGAGACGCATTAAGACTAGCATCTTATGAACTTAAAGAATTAGAAGATAGAACTTCAGAAAAATACATTGTAGTTTTTACAGGAACTGAACCTGATACCTACTCTACTCATTATGTAGGTGATAGCTTCTACATGGCAAACGGTTCTGCACCTGCATTTAACGATAAAGCTAACCCTAAAAAAGGCAGAGAATATGTGGAGAAAGTAATTTCAGAGCTATTACCAGATGTTAACTTAGTATTTGTTGATATTTCATCCGATAAACATATAAAGGATTATTTTGATGAACTCTCTGATATTTATAGAGGTTCTCATTATACTGGAACTATGACTATAGAACAGCTTAAAAAAGTAGAAGATATTCCAGAAATATTAGCTGACCTTTTAGAAGATGAAGATAAACCTGTACATCAAAATTATTCTTTAGATTTAAAAAAGGCTGTATTTAATGCTCCATTGTCAAATTTTAATGTTTTATCAGCCTTTATCAATGATAAAGAAATTGATGAAAAAGAATTTAATTTTAGCGATGGTATTTTTTCTATTGAAATACCAATTGAAGAACTTAATTTAACAGGTGATTCTTCAAATCTTGAAATAAACGATATTGAAGTTTCGTTTATTGGTAACACTGTTAATAATGATCTAGATTTTGTTAAAGAAAGCTTTGGAATATATAAGGCAACTATTCCTTTTGAGGGAGCATATATTAGATATACCTTTGATATTTTACTTAATGGAAAATCAACATCAGATGAGTATATTGATATTCCATTTGAGAACGCTGAAATAAAATTAGAACACAAAATTGATACTAACTAAAATAAAAGCCAAGGTATTAACCTTGGCTTTTATTTAATATTTACATAAAACTTCATCTTTTTAACACCTCTTTTCTAAATTAACACAAATTTATAATTTTATCTATAAAGGGGGTGGTTTAATTGAATATTTGATAAAGTTTTATGTTGTGTTTCTATTTTTACATTACAGCCAAATTTAAAGGGGGGTCATTATGAAAAAAACTTTTAAATTTTTTTTATCTTTATTTGTTTTAATTTCTTTTTCATTAATTTTTCAAACTACTATTATTTATTCAAGTAATGATGGTTCATCCGTTATTTATGGAGATTTAAACGGTGATGGTCTAGTTAATAGTACAGACATAAATCTATTTAAAAGATACCTTTTGGAATTCATTCCTAATATCCCAAATTTAGATGGTGAAATAGTAATTGATTTAGACGGTAATGGTCATATCAACAGCATAGACTATATTATTTTACGCAAATATGTTCTTGAAATAATTACTACTTTTCCAGTTGAGAATCTTTCACCTGATACTCCCTCTCCTAATGGATTAACAGAAGATGAGCAATTATTGTTTGACTTAATAAATGAAAAAAGAGTTGAGGCTAATCTTGAACCTCTTATACTAGATGAAGATCTTATTCATGTAGCACGTATTTTAGCACAAGAAATGTCAGATAATTATTCCGTTGCTCCAGTGACTCCCCATGAAGTTGTTATCAGAGAAAATAAAATATCTTATACAGTTGCAGGATACCATAGTGCAGGTGCTCGGTCTGTAGAAAGAGCAATAAATATGTGGTTGGAAACTGAGGAAAAAGTTAGTATCATTTTTAATTCAAGACTTCAATATACTGGAGTAGCAGTCCTTCCAAATAGTAGGTATGGTAAATCAATTATACAAATATATATTCGAAAATAAGCATAATTTTCCCCCCCAAGTATAAACTTATTTGCTTGGGGGGAAGTATTATAATCAAAAATTTTTTCTTTATAACTATTGATATTTATATTAGAATCTATTGTATATAGTCCACTGCTCACTAGCATACCCAAAATATGACAATATTCGTTATCTTTATTTGGCGTTGGCATTGCATCTGTGGAAAAAACAAAATAATAAAGTCCTTATATTTACTTTCAGGTAATTCTAATTCCGCAACAATATTTGTACTGTTGTATTTTGTATATTGTGTTAAGTTTTTTACTTTTCATCCCTTCCCTTTGCCTCATATAAAATTAAGTTATCTAAATCTTTATTATAAAATCGTTCTACATTATCTCCCCATGCAACAACGGTACCGTCCCGTAACAATGCTAAAGAATGGTTATAGCCTGAGGATACTTCAACCACATCCCTTAATCCCTCCGAGACATTGCATTGCCCCTTTGAATTATCTCCCCAGGTAAGTACGGCACCACTTCTTGTTATTGCAGTAATATGATTATCACCAAAAGATACTTTTTGAAACCCATCATTTAGCGGTGTTGAACCACTGTTTTGAAGTTATAATCATTACACTGCCAATACGCCTACTTGGATTATTTCTTACTGACCCATCATACCAAAAAGCTGAACTATATCCTCCATCAACAACAACAGAAATGTAATTACCATCCTTGTTTATTCCAAACATAGTCCTTGAACGTTTATTATGTCTATCGTACCAATCATTGCCTGTCACTTCATTATTTTTAGTTACCATTATATTGCCATCTTGAACTAATGTGTATCCTGCGCCTATGGCCCATTCTGCATTTTGTTTTATGTGTTCTAAATCATTAACTGTAATTTTCTTTATTTCTGTCCTTCCGTCCTTCCATTGAATAAATGTATTTGCCAGTTTAACTAGATCCGTATAGCTATTACTATCATCCCATCTTGGCTGATATGGAGATAATTCTTGCCCATCTACAATGAGAGCACCCGAGTGTTCAGCTTTTTCAAAATTCATACTAAAAAAACCAGCATTTGTTACAACTATTGGTTTGTGCTTGCTATTTTTGGCAATACCGCTAATATATTCACGTTCACCTTCCTTTCCTATATCAAAAATATGGAGCTTCAGATTTTGGTTCAATTTCGTAGCCACTGAAAACAGAAACTTTATAACGAAATGGATTTTTTTGATAGTTCTCAACTATATCCCCGATAGTTCTAGTCTCTAGCATGCTTTCTTCAGCATTTAAATAAACTGCATTAGAAAAAAACATTGTAATTAAAATTACAAATGCCAATGTTAGTTTTACTTTTCATTTTTACTCCCCCTTTTTTTGTCCTTCCATATATAAGCACTTTTTATTAAATTTTATCATGATTTGTAATTGAATTCAATTTATAATTAAATT
>DUVG01000163.1 GCA_012841175.1 Clostridium sp. | reverse complement strand
ACTGATAGTAAGTGGCTGGTACCTCATTTTGAAAAAATGCTTTATGATAATGCACTGCTTTCCATTGCATATTTAGAAGCTTATCAAGAAACAAAAAATAAAAAATATGCACATGTGGCTCATGAGATATTTACCTATGTATTGCGAGATATGACTTCTCCTGAAGGAGGTTTTTATTCAGCAGAAGATGCTGACTCTGAAGGGGTAGAAGGAAAATTTTATATATGGTCTTTTGATGAGATTATAGATGTTTTAGGAAAAGAAGATGCTGAAAAGTTTTGCAAATATTATGATATTACTGCAAAAGGTAATTTTGAAGGCTTAAATATTCCAAACCTTATTAAATATACAATACCTGGTGAGGAGATAGAACTTATAGAAACTTGTCGTAAGAAACTTTTTGAACATCGTAAAAAAAGAATTCATCCACATAAAGATGATAAAATTCTTACTTCCTGGAATGGACTTATGATAGCTGCTTTAGCTATTGGTGGAAGAATTTTAAACTGTGAAAAATACACAGAAGCCTCAGAAAAGGCAGCATCTTTCATTTTTTCAAAGCTTGTAAAAAATGATGGAAGACTTTTGGCAAGGTACCGTGATGGTGAAGCGGGAATTTTGGCATATGTTGATGACTATGCTTTTTTAATATGGGGACTTATTGAATTGTATGAAACAACGTATAAACCTATATATCTTAAAAGAGCCATTAAGTTAAATGATGATTTATTAAAACACTTTTGGGATAATGAATCTGGAGGATTATTTTTTTATGGAAGTGATGGTGAACAGCTTATTACTCGCCCAAAAGAAATTTATGATGGTGCCACTCCTTCAGGGAATTCAGTGTCAGCACTAAACTTTTTAAGACTTGCCCGTTTTACAGGACAGCATCAATTAGAAGAAAAAGCCTATAATATGTTTAAGTTATTTAGAGCTAATTTAAGCAGGTTTGCCAGAGGTCATACCTTCTTTTTAACAGCAATGTTATTTTCCCAGGCAAAATCAAGGGAAGTGGTATTAGTAGGTGAAGACACAAAAAAAATGATAGATATTATAAGAGAAGAATTTAGACCTTTTACAATATCAATGTCTTATTCGAAAGAAAACAAGGGGTTAGAGGAATTAGCACCTTTTATTGCAAATTATAAACCTATTGAAGGAAGAGCAACAGCGTATATATGTGAAAATTTTTCTTGTCAGGCTCCTATTACAGATTTCACAGACTTTAAAGAAGCTTTGTCAAAAATGTAAAAAATCAATTAAAAAAGATTTAAGGAGAGATAAACTCTTCTTAAATCTTTTGATTAAAAAATTGTATGTTTAATTAGGTGTATCAGTAGCTGTAGGTGCATCACCGCTAGAATGTCTAGGATTATTTTCTAAGTCATCTAAAACTGCTTCTGCTATATTGTTACAATGGTCAGCAATTCGTTCTATATTGTGAATTAATTCAATAAACATAATCGTGGAAGTTGGATTACAAAGTCCTGAGTCAAGCCTTTTCATATGTCTGTCACGAAGATCAGATTCAAGTTTGTCGATTTCAGACTCTTCTGACAATACCTTTTTTGCTAGGGAAGTATCATCATGACTAAGGGATTGTATTGAATGGTCAACCATATCATTTAATTTATTAAAGGCATTAGTTAAATCACTAATAGCTTCCTTAGAAAAAGGTAAGTCTTTTTCTATTTTTTCCATTGCAAGTTCAGCTACATTTTTACAATGGTCTCCCATACGCTCAATATCATTTGTTATATGCATAAGACCTGCAAGCCTTATTGATTGACGTTCTGTAAGAGAAGATTGGGAAAGCATTGTAGAGAGATATTTAATTATCTCAGTTTGAAGCATATCAACAATACTTTCTATCTCATGAACTTTTTTTGCAGCGTCTGTATCTGAATTTATGAAAGCTTTTTTTGAATTAGCCATCATTTTCCGAGACAGCTCTGCCATTCTGGTAAGTTCTTTTGTTGCAAGGTCCATTGCAACAGAGGCATTATTTAAAATTTTATAGTCAAGGTATATGACTCTGTTTTCTACAGTGTCCTCTTCACCTCTTACAAGAAATGTAACTATTTTTGCAAGGACAAGGACAAATGGTGCCCAAACGATGGTATTAATAATATTAAAGGATGTATGGGCATTTGCTATTTGCCTAGCAATTACCGATGTTTCTAGTCCTTTTGGAGAAATGAAAGCAACAAATTTAGCGAAGTAAGGAAGAATAAGCATAAATAAAACTGCTCCAGCAACATTAAATATTGTATGTGCCATGGCAGCCCTTTTGGCATTTACACGTGCTCCTATAGATGCTAAAATAGCTGTTATTGTGGTACCGATGTTACTTCCAAAAAGAATTGGCAAAGCGGCCTGAAGGCCTATTAATGCTTGTCCGTTTGCGTCTGGTTCTTGAGCTAAATTCAATAAAACTGCAACGGTTGCACTACTGCTTTGAATTATTAAGGTTAGTAAAGCTCCTACAACAAGTCCTAAAACTGGAGTATCAGAAACACGGTGGATAACTTCTTCAAACATTGCACTTTGAGCGAGGGGTTTCATTACAGCACTCATAATATTAAGACCTACAAATAAAAGACCGAAGGAAAAAATAATTTGTCCAACATACTTGATTATCTTCTTATTAAAGAAGAAAAAGAGTATGAAACCTATAGCAGTTATTAAATAAGCGTATTCACCAAGGTCAAAAGCAACAAGCTGAGCGGTAACTGTAGTTCCTATGTTAGCTCCCATAATAACACCTATAGCTTGTGGCAGTGTCATTAGATTTGCACTTACAAAACCAACAACCATAACTGTGGTTGCAGAACTACTTTGAATTATCATTGTTACCAATGTACCAACTAGAATACCCATAAGAGGATTGCTGGTTAAAACCTCTAGTATTCTTCTCATTTTTTCACCAGCAGCTTTTTGAAGCCCGTCCCCCATAAGATTCATACCGTATATGAATATGGCTAATCCTCCAAAAAGACCAAATAACATCTTTGATAATTCTAAATTTTCTGGCATTAAAGCTACCTCCTTAAAAACAAAAAACTCCCCCATATTAAAACCTATTAAATTTTAACACGGAGTTAATATAAATACAAGAAAAATATTACTGCTTATAAAACTTATATATTTAAACTATTAACAAGGATTTACCTTTTAATAGTGTACTTGTCAACAACAAAAATAAATACATAAATTGTAAAAACTAATTAAATAGTAGAAGCTACAGCTTCTCCAATTTCAAGCCCATTTTCTTTAATAATTGAATCATAAACAAGTATTTCAACACCTTTATTTTTAGCTTTTTTTAGGGCAGCATCAAATTCAGGATCCATTTCCTTATTTGGAGTAAAACACTTTACACCTTTTAGCTGCACTAAAAAAAGAATATAGCCTTTGTAATTATTATTTACTGCATCTATCATTTCAAGAATGTGTTTAGTTCCACGAAGAGTAGGTGCATCGGGGAACATGGCTATTCCGTCTTTTTCTAAAGTAACTCCTTTCACCTCTATAAAACCTTTTGTTGACTTTTTTTCAAAATACAAGTCAAATCTGGATTTGCCAAAAGTCACTTCTTTTTTTAGTGTTAAGACATTTTTAAAAGCCTTAATTTTATTCTGTAATATGGCTTCATACACAACATGATTAGGAGCTTGTGAGTCAATATTAATTAAGGTACTTCCTTTATAAGCTGCAACTAGGGAGTATCTAGTTTTCCTGTTTAAATTAGTGGATTCTTCTAATAAGACAGAAGCACCTTTTATAAGTATTTCATTGCATCTACCTGTATTTTTTACATGAACGGTTTCAGTTATACCATCTATAAGAACATTTGCAATAAATCTGTTTGGGCGATTTATAAAAGTACCTTTTTTTATTGAAGTATAGTTCATTTGTGCACTCCCATTTTATTCTTTATATTCTTTGTAATTTTTCTGTAATTTCTATGTAATAATTTTATAACAAATCTATTATATCAAATTGTGAATTTTTATCTATATGTTTTATAATTTTTATTTTGCAATATCTAACTCTTATTAAAGGCAAAAAACCACATATCTTAGAAAATGTGGTTTTTTGCCTTTAATTAATTTGTACCTATATTCAGTGTAAGCAAAAGTACTTAAAATAATTTAAGGTTTAATAAACATTTGAGTCCAATAATATCTTCTATTGCCTGACTTAGCAAGGCCAACTCCAATTTCAGTATATGATGGACTTAGTATATTGTTTCTATGTCCCGGTGAGCCCATCCATGCATTCATTACTTCTGAAGGAGTTCTTTGTCCCATTGCAATATTTTCTCCAGCAGCTGAAAAAGAAACTCCAAAAGTTTCAAGCATTCTAAATGGCGATCCATAAGTAGGAGATGTATGAGAAAAATAATTTTTGTCAATCATATCCTGAGATTTATATCTTGCCACCCTTGAAACTTGCCAATTAGCTTTTAAAGCTGGAAGCCCTTTTTTAGCTCTTTCAGAGTTTACAAGTCTGATTACTTCATTTTCAAGTGCTTTAATATCGTCAATATTAGGTACTGTTATTTTTTGCCCTGGATAAATAAGGCTAGGATTTTTAATCTGTGGATTTGCTGAAATTATTTCGCTTAAATCAATTTGATGTTTTACAGCAATTTTCCAAAGGGAATCACCAGGAACAACAGTGTATTGCAAAGGTTGAGCAAAAGCATTTGAAGTAAACATTAAAAGAAATAATAGTACTAAAACAATTCTTTTTTTCATATAAAAATATCACCTCATGTAATATTTTTATATATAAATTAAATTTTTATGTAGTAAAAATAATGTAAATACTTTTACAATGGACTCAATAGGAAAGATAAGCGAAACTTGTCATTTTTCAAAAATGTAATGAATGATAAGAAATAAATGATTTGAGAAGATTATACAAGGATTATTCAAATTCAATAAGATGGTCAATGTCTTTTCTTAGGGTTTGTATTAATTTCATAATGGTTTGTAATAACACTTTGTAATCGGAATTCCAATAAGTGTCTTTGTATTTTTCCTTAACAATTGCTGCGAAAAATTGTATTAAGTTCAAACTTTCTGATAATAAAAACAAGGCTTCATATTTAGTAAAAAATTCAGAGCCATAATCTTCATGATTAGATATTTGGATATGGCTTTGGTTTTCAATTAAATCTGCTAAAAGCTTTTTGATGCTGTAAATATTTTTACGTGAAGAGACAGAAAGATATTGCTTTGTATGCTTATAACTTTTTTGTAGATTAGGAAGGAGATAATGGTGAATATAGTTTCCTAAATCCTTTACATCTAGCATTTCAATTTGATAAATAGAGTCTATTCTTGTAACATCCCAATCAAGTCTTGAATTACATAAATCCTGCATTAATATCCACTCCTTTAATATGTTAGTGTTTAATAGTTAATTAAATAACTTTTACAGAATATGATTTCATATAAACCTAGATAACACTTATTGGAACACGACTTTAAAAATTGAAAGGCAATAATGGCAAGGAATTTTGAGCCTAAAATATATTATATTATAAAAATATATTTTTGGCAATAAGAATTTCTATTTTTTTATAGAATCCAACATCTTGACATAAGCAACAAGTTTGATATAAGCTAGATTTCAGGAAAAGTTTATTGTATGAGTGGTTAAAAACATATAGGGGTGTCTAAAAAATTATGGTAAAAAAGGATACAACAAAAAAATACGGCAACAGCAGCATTACATCCTTAAAGGGTGCTGATAGAGTAAGACTAAGACCTGCTGTTATTTTTGGTTCAGATGGAATTGAAGGGTGTCAGCACTCTGTATTTGAGATTCTTTCAAACTCCATAGACGAGGCAAGAGAAGGATATGGAAATACTATTGAAGTTATAAGACATATGGATTATTCAATTACAGTGAAAGATAATGGAAGAGGAATACCCTTAGACTATAATGAACAAGAAAAAAGATATAATTGGGAATTGGTTTTTTGCGAGTTATATGCAGGAGGAAAATATAAAAATAATGCTGGTGGAAATTATGAATTTAGTCTTGGATTAAATGGACTTGGAAGTTGTGCGACCCAATACAGCTCTGAACACATGGATGTTACAGTTTTTAGAGAGGGATATAAATTTACCCTGCACTTTGAAAAAGGTGAAAACATAGGGGGATTAAAAAAAGAGGAAGCCAGCTATGACAAATCAGGTACAATAATTAAATGGAAACCTGATCTAGAGGTTTTTACCGACATAAATATACCCCTTGAATACTATACCAACACTTTAAAAAAGCAGGCTGTTGTAAATGCAGGCTTGAAATTTATTTTACATGATGAAGAGTCAGGTGAGACTTTTGAATATTGTTATGAAAATGGTATAGTTGATTATATAAAAGAAGTTTCAGAAGATAAGTCATTTACAGATATTCAGTTTTTTGAAAAAACTACAAAGGGCAGGGATAGGGCGGACAAGCCTGAGTATAAAGTTAAAATGGAGATAGCTTTTTGTTTTAATAATGAAATAAACATGTTGGAATATTACCATAACTCTAGTTTTTTGGAGTATGGAGGTTCTCCAGACAGGGCTGTTAAGAATGCTTTTGTATATGAAATAGACAGGTATATTAAATCTTTAGGAAAATATAATAAGGACGAGTCTAAAATTACTTTTCAAGACATACAGGACAGCATGATACTAGTAACCAATTCATTTTCAACTGAAACAAGCTATGAAAACCAAACGAAAAAGTCTATAACAAATAAATTTATTCAAGAAGTAATGACAGAGTTTTTAAAAGAACAATTGGAAATTTATTTTATTGAAAACAAAGTGGAAGCTGATAAAATAGCTGAACAAATTCTTGTTAACAAGAGAAGCAGAGAAAAAGCTGAAAAGACAAGAATAAATATAAAAAAGAAGCTTAACGGAAATATTGATATATCCAATAGAGTAAAGAAGTTTGTAGATTGTAGGACAAAAGATATAGAAAAAAGAGAACTATATATTGTTGAGGGAGATTCTGCACTAGGTGCATGTAAGCTTGGAAGAGATGCAGAATTTCAGGCGATAATTCCTGTTAAAGGTAAAATTCTTAATTGTTTAAAAGCTGAATATGACAGTATTTTTAAAAATGATATAATTATAGATCTTTTAAAGGTTCTAGGATGTGGAGTGGAAATTAAAACTAAAAGCAATAAAGATTTTAATACCTTTGATATTAACAATCTTAAATGGAGCAAAATAATAATATGTACAGATGCTGATGTTGATGGATTTCAGATAAGAACTTTAATATTGGCAATGATTTATAGGCTAGTTCCCACACTGATTCAAATTGGGAAAGTATTTATTGCTGAATCACCACTTTTTGAAATAACTTCTAAAGATAAAACCTACTTTGCCTATTCTGACAGAGAAAAAAATGAAATAGTATCAAAATTAAAAGGCAAGTACACCATTCAACGTTCAAAGGGACTTGGGGAAAATGAGCCTGAAATGATGTGGCAGACAACCATGAATCCAAAGACAAGAAAACTTATTAAAGTTGTACCAGATGATATTGAGAAAACTGAAAAATATTTTGGAATACTGTTAGGAGACGATTTGCAGGGAAGAAAAGCATATATAGAGGAAAATGGCTACAAATATTTAGATATGGTAGATGTAAGCTAATTTAAAAAATAAATTTGATAAAGCAAAATGCCTAAGATTTAAATTTAAGCTATTTTGCTTTAATTTTCTAAAAGTTTTGGATTAGATAATTAGAGAAAGTTTTATAGAAAGGTGAAGAGAAGATGTCTTCAAATAATGTAATTGAACAAAAAATAGTAGATACACTTGAAAGTAACTATATGCCCTATGCTATGAGTGTAATAGTTTCTAGGGCAATTCCTGAAATAGATGGTCTTAAACCTTCTCATAGAAAACTTCTTTATACCATGTATAAAATGGGACTTTTGACAGGGGGAAAGACAAAATCAGCAAATGTAGTAGGTCAGACAATGAAACTTAATCCTCATGGGGACATGGCAATTTATGAGACTTTAGTAAGGCTCACAAGAGGAAATGATGCACTTTTGCATCCGTATATAGACTCTAAGGGTAATTTTGGAAAATACTATTCCCGAGATATGAAATTTGCAGCACCTAGATATACAGAGGTTAAACTAGAGAAAATATGCGAAGAATTATTTAGAGATCTTGATAAAAACACCGTTGATTTTGTTGACAATTATGATGGTACAATGAAAGAACCTGTACTTCTTCCAACTACCTATCCTAATATTTTGGTTAATTCAAATCAGGGGATAGCCGTAGGAATGGCAAGCAATATATGTAGTTTTAATTTGAAAGAGGTTTGTGAAGCTACTATAGCATATTTAGACAATGAGGAAATAGATATTTTAAATTATCTAAAAGCACCGGATTTACCTACAGGGGGACAAATTATATACAATGAAAAGGATATTGAGAGAATATATAGTACCGGAAGAGGAAGTTTTAAACTTAGGGCTAAGTATAGGTTTGACAAGAAAAATAACTGTATTGAGATTTTTGAAATTCCATATACCACCACTACAGAAGCTATAATGGATGGAATTATTGCCCTTATAAAAAACAATAAAATAAAAGAAATAGTGGATGTAAGGGATGAAACAGACTTAAAGGGTCTTAAAATAGCCCTTGACATAAAAAAGAATACAGAACCAGATATTTTAATGGAAAAGTTATTTAGATTTACCACGCTAGAAGACAGTTTTAGCTGTAATTTTAATATTTTAATTAATGGGCATCCTAAAGTACTAGGAGTAAAAGATGTTTTAAAAGAATGGGTAATATTTAGGATTGAGTGTATAAAAAGACAAACTGCTTATGATATTGGGAAAAAGTCTGATAAGCTGCATTTATTACTGGGATTAAAAAAGATTCTTTTAGATATTGATAAGGCAATTAGAATAATCAGAAATACAGAAGAAGATGCACTTGTAGTTCCAAACTTAATGGAGGGCTTTGGAATAGATAAGCTGCAGGCAGAATTTGTTGCTGAAATAAAGCTTAGAAATCTTAATAAAGAATATATATTAAACAGGGTAAGTGAGATTGAGAGTCTCCAAAATAGTATAAATGAACTTAAAGATATTTTAGCCAGTGAGAAAAAGATAAAAAAGATAATAATAAAGCAGCTAAAGGATGTGGCTAAAAAATATGGGAAACCTAGAAAAACTGAGATAATCCATGAGGAGCACATTGAAGAAATAACTCACGAGAACTTAATAGAGGATTATAATTTAAAACTGTTTTTAACAAAGGACAATTATTTAAAGAAAATAGCACTAACTTCTTTGAGAGGAAATCCAGAGCAAAAACTTAAAGAAGATGATGAAATAATTCAAGAAGTTGAAGGACGTAATAAATCAGAATTACTTCTGTTTTCAAACAGGCACACTGTATATAAGTTGAAATTATTTGAAATTGAAGATTGTAAAGCTAGCAGTTTAGGAATATATTTAGCAAATCTTTTAGAACTAGAAGAAGAGGAAGAAATAATATATATTGCTGTAACAGACGATTACAAGGGATATATGATATTTGCCTTTGAAAACGGAAAGGTAGCTAAGATAGGTTTGAAAAGTTATGAGACAAAAACAAACAGGAAAAAACTTGCTAATGCTTACAGCGATGTATCAACTCTTATTTATATGTCGCATATTTTAGAAGATGTTGAACTGGTTGCATTTAGCAGCCTTAATAAAGTGCTTATTTTTGATACTTCAAAAATAAATGCTAAATCAACTAGAAATTCTCAAGGGGTACAGGTGTTAAAAGCGAAAAAAGAAAGTGCAATGACTAGTGTAAAGACTTTAGAAGATACCAATATTAAGGATTTTGATTATTACAGGACAAAAAATATACCAGCTGTAGGATATTATTTAAGAGAAGAAGATGAAGAAGATACACAACTGAAGTTTTTAGAGTAAAATTACCCCAGGCAATTTAAATACAAAACATGAATAAACTCTAAAATTTAATGTAAAAGTATATTGTATAATAAGAAGGATTTTTGGAATTAGAAAGGGAAATAGTAGAATAATATGGAGTAATGTACAAGGAGGAAAAAATGCATAAAATTACCTTAATACCAGGAGATGGTATAGGACCAGAGGTTACATCTGCAACAAAGAAAATAATTGATTCTACAGGAGTAAAAATTCATTGGGATGTTCAAAATGCTGGAATTGACGTAATGGAGGAATGTGGAACACCCCTTCCGGAGCATGTTATTGATTCTATTAGAATGAATAAAATTGCCCTGAAAGGGCCAATAACCACTCCTATAGGCGAAGGTTTTAGAAGTGTTAATGTTACCCTTAGAAAAGAGCTTGATCTTTATACAAACTTGAGGCCGATAAAGACATATAGTGGAATACCTACACGATATGATAATATTGATCTTGTTATAGTTAGGGAAAATACTGAAGATTTGTATGTTGGAATTGAACATATGGTGGGAGACGATGCAGCAGAGAGTATAAAAATATTT
>DUVG01000162.1 GCA_012841175.1 Clostridium sp. | reverse complement strand
TTACACAAGAGGATACATATAGGGGTGATGGGTTAAATCTTTATAGTTATGTTAGTAATAACCCTGTTAAGTATGTTGACCCAAGTGGGTATTGTGGCGAGAGTAAAGAAAATGTTTATGCGGGAGCTGGTAAAGTCGGAAATGCTGCTAGGTCTGTTGGCCAATACGCAGGCGTAAAGCAAGCATCACAGTATTTAAAGGATATGAACCTGTCCAGAAATGTGAGAAAAGAAATTCTAGAATCATTCGATGTAAGTACAATTAAGATGAATGTTGCAGGTGATTCGACATATGGAATTAGGTTTTATGGTGGGAAAGCAAGAGCTAATGGACCATATCTGTTTGATACTTTTGGTCAAGGTACTAACAGAGCAAATTTAGCACTACCGCCGGAATGGAATTCTATGAATAGCATACAGCAATGGCAAATTAAGCCAAGTACAAGCTATATTTCAGGTAGTGCTGCTCCACAATTCGGATATGGTTCACAGTATGTTGGTGGAGCAACACAATATTGGGTTCCAAATCCTAAGCAGAATTTGATTTTACAATAGGAGGATGAGATATGAGTGACAGTAAAAAAGCTATAATGTTAATTGAAAATTGTATAACCCTTGTTCGTTCTAAGCAAAGTGACACTAAATGGATGGTAAGTGTAGACCTTGATTCAAAAAAGTTATTGGATACTTTACTCAACGACTTAAGCAAAATGAAAGTAGTTTTAAATCCAAAAGCGTATATGCCGATTTATCCAAGACTAATTATTGAATACTGGGATGAATTTTCGGATATAGGAAATGAGCTGTTAAAAGCTTCTCAAGAATATGAAAAACTTATTTAAAGCTCAGGTACATGCAAAAGTATGGTATGAGGGCAGTCCTTCTCTTTTAGCACTTAACTGGATAGGCTACACTAAATAGGATAATTTGATTCCGAACAATGATATAATAAAAATATATGTCATGGGAGGAATTAAAATGGCTGGCTATCCCAGGTAATAGCAGAGCTTGACGGTGATGGAAACCTTAAAACCTTTTATACAAGGGGAGAAGATTTAATAAGTCTTTGCAAAGAAGATGAGATCCGCTATTATCTTTATGATGGAAATGGCTCTGTAAGAATGCTTGCAGACGAGGCTGGTATAATAAGTGATACATACACATATGACGCCTTTGGAAACTTAATAGATATAACGGGTTCAACAGAAAATAGTTTTCTTTATACGGGAGAACAATTTGATTTTAATACTGGATTTTACTATTTAAGAGCAAGGTACATGAATCCCAATACAGGTACATTTATCACTATGGATCCTTACCAAGGGAGTTTATTTGATCCTGTAAGTCTTCATAAGTACCTATATGCTAATGCAAACCCTATAATGTACAGTGATCCTACAGGCTATTACTCCCTTGGCGAAATGTCAATTGCTATGAATATCCAGACGGCTTTGGATGATTTGTATAATGTGCATATATCAGCTATGATATCTGGTTTGACATCAATGACATACACAATTTTAAAAGGTGGGGGAGCAGAAGAAGTATTAAAATCTTTTACAAATGGCTATGCAACAGGCTTGGTTTTTACGGGATTTGGAAAGCTTGCATTGGTGTCTCAAACTGTAAAGTTAGTTATGGCGATATCAGCCCTAGGCTCAATAGGAGCGGGATATTATCAGGCATGGAAAGACTACCAAGCAGGTGATAAGGAAGCAGCTGTATTTTTAGCAGTGTTATCATCATTTGGTGCAATTGGCTGGGCACGGCAATATGGTGGGGATGTTGTAGACTTTGTGGGGAGCAAGTTAGAAGCTGCGGGTAACAATGCAGGAGTTGGTGAACTCTATCACTCTGCAAATCCAAAGTTTGTTGATGTAATGATGAAAGATGGGTTTAATACAAACATTCCAAGTGCACATCTTGCATTTAAAAATAATAGATTTGGTAGAGGCGTTTATTTAGGAGATTCTCCAGCAACAGTATTGGCAGAAAGGTCAGGAGGAACTGTATTAAGAGTTCAGGCAGATTTAGGTAAAAATCTAAATATTGTAAATAGAGGAGTTATAGGTGGTAGTGACTACACTATGACACAGGCTATTGCAAGAGGAGCAAGAAAACATGGATATGATTCAATTTCATTTTTATCAAAAGCTGCACAAGAACAAGGGTTTACTGGCATAAATACAATGATTTTTGATCCGAAACGAGCTGTTATAAAGGGGGTGTTACAATGATTAATTATGATTACCCACGTGAAACAAATCAAAAGTATTGGATTAAAACTCTTCGGTATGAATGCAAATTGTGTGGTTGTAAGTTTAATGTAGATTTGCCATATGATAATGATTTAGTTAAGCTTATTGAAAAAGATGGAATTCAAGTCAAATGGTTACCGACATATGGAGTTGGAGGTTATTTAGACTTGGCAAAAAAACTTGCTCCACAGTTTAATGGTCAAAAGTTTACTGATGTAGTGTCAATGAAAATATCTAAGATTATGCAACTGGAGTTGCATAAGTATACCGAAAAAGGGGATTTAGGTAATGGTTTTATCATTGGAGGATACGAACATATCTGCCCAAATTGTGATTCAAAAGAACTAAATTGTATTAATGAAAAAGTTGTTGAAGATCCAAACCTAGATTGGGTAAAGATTTCTGATAATTTATTAAAATAACACAAAATCTTAAAACGGGGGCAAGGTGACTGTTGCTTCAGCGGCTAATAATATTGAAAAAAAATACAATAAAGGGGTGTAGGTCGCAAAAACTAAATTTGTACCCACATAATGTAATTACTACAACAAATAGCATAAGACAAAAATGAAGTTTGTATAAAACTTCATAATTCAATTGATATTACCCTATGAAATTAAATATTTATGTGATTTAAAAATAGTAAAAGAAATAAATGACCACGGAAAAATTTATATAACAGGAGTAATACCTGACGGAAAAAAAGATAGCTGCATA
>DUVG01000161.1 GCA_012841175.1 Clostridium sp. | reverse complement strand
ATATGATTACAGACCAACCAGAAAAAATAATTGTAGCAGAATTTATAAGAGAAAAAGTATTAGAACTTGTAAGTGAAGAGGTTCCACATGGTGTGGGAGTTGAAATTATCAGCTTTAAAAACAGAGACGATAAAGATATAATTGATATTCAAGCTAACATTTATTGTGAAAAATCTACTCACAAGGGTATCTTAATAGGTAAAAACGGAAGTATGCTAAAAAAAATAGGTACTCTTTCAAGAGTTGATATTGAGAATTTTTTAGGAAACAAGGTTTTTTTAGAATTGTGGGTTAAGGTAAAAAAAGATTGGAGAAACAGTGACTTTATGTTAAAAACTTTAGGATACCAAAAGTGACATAATATTTTTAAATTGTAGTAAAAATTTTTCTGGTATACAAAAATAAAATAAGTGTACCCTAATTATTAAGAAGAAAAAAAGAGGGGGAACTACATTTATGTTAAAAGATTTTGCATGGAAAGCATTTGAAAATACAGGAGACATAGCAATTTATATGTTTTTAAAGGAAGTTGAAGAAAAGAAAAGAATTATGGAAGAAGCCAAAATAGTAAAGGATGAGGTTGCTATTAGTTCAACAGCAATACAATGTAGTTAACTTCTTTATTATAAGACACATAATTTTAAGATCCGGGTCTTATGAAATTTAAAGTGGGTACAGGGGGAATTATGTAAAAAAGAATGAGTTATATAAAAACAACTGGGATTGTTATAAAAGAAGTTCATACTGGTGAGGCAGATAAGATAGTAACTTTATTTACTAGGAACATGGGAAGAATTACAGGCTCTGCTAAAGGCGCAAGAAGACCTAGAAGCCGGCTTATTGCAGGTACACAGCTTTTATGCTATAGTGATTTTGTGCTTTTTAAAGGAAAAGAAATGTATTCTATTAATAGCTGTGATGTTATTGAGCCTTTCTATGATATAAGAAATAGTGTTGAGAAACTAACTTGTGCAGCCCATATGACGGATATAATAAATGATATTGTACAGGAAAATCAGCCGGCTATAGAGCTACTAAAGCTTTTTTTAAATTCTTTATATATGATTTCAAATTCTAAAAGACCGATTTTACAGGTAATTACGGTATTTGAAATAAAGCTTCTTTCCATTTTAGGATATGCTCCATGGGTAAACGGATGTGTAAATTGTGGGAATAATGAAATTGATAACATGTCATTTAGTTTTATAAAATGTGGTTTTGTCTGCAAAAATTGTACCGCTATTGATAAAAGTTCTATAAAGCTTTCAGAAGGGGCTGTTAAAGCTATATATTATATAGTTTTAAGTAATATGACAAATATATTTAACTTTGAAGTATCCCATGAAGTTTTAAATGAAATAAGAAGAGTGTCAAAAATATATTTAAAAAAACAATTAGAAAAAGACTATAAAAAAATGGACTTTTTGAAACATTTGTAAATGAATAAAGGATTGAAAACCTTAAAAAAAGGTGGTATAAGGAAATAGAATGACTATTACCTCTTACATATATCTTAAAGAGAATAAACAGAACTTTTAATGGCAGCTTGGCAATCATCGTTTTAGAAAAAACATTAGACCCAAAGCTTTGCGTCATCACCTTTCAGTGATTTTGCCCTGTTTCATAAGTCACCGTTTAT
>DUVG01000160.1 GCA_012841175.1 Clostridium sp. | reverse complement strand
GGAGCAAGTAAGCTTGATACTCCAAGAAAAGAAAGAGATAAAGTTTATATTTTTTCCGGTGTAATGGAAGATGATCTTACAACTGGAGCACCTGTTGGAATGATAATTCCAAATGGAGTAATAGAAGATGAACACCTAAATAAACATAAAAGCTATAAAGAGTTAATAAGACCTGGACAGGCAGGATACACCTTTTTTAAAAAATATGGTCAGTTTGCAGACAATATAGGAGCTGGCCGTGCTTCTGGACGTGAAACGGCAGCCCGTGTGGCAGGAGGTGCTGTTGCAAAAGCTGTTTTAGATGATATGGGGGTAGATGTAATTGCATTTACTACAGAAATTTATGGCATTAAAGCTGAAAATATAGATTATGAAACAGCCAAGGCAAATTATAGAAAAAATGAGGTAAATTGTCCTGACCTAAAAGTAGGAGAATTAATGATAAAAGAATTGGAAAAAATAAAAGCAGAAGGAGATTCTTGTGGAGGAGTTGTGGAGGTAATTGCAAGGGGAGTTCCAGCAGGCCTTGGAGAACCTGTTTTTGACAAACTCCAAGCAACACTGGCTCATGCATTAATGTCCATTGGTGCTGTTAAAGGAATAGAATTTGGTGCAGGTTTTGAGCATACAAAAATGAAGGGTTCTGAGTCTAACGACACACCTTATTATGATGAAAATACAGGAAGGGTAAGGTTTAAAACAAATAGGGCAGGGGGGATACTTGGAGGAATTTCTAATGGGGAAGATATTAGAATAAGACTTGCCATAAAACCAACCCCAACCATTAATATCACTCAAGATACCGTTAATATGTATAAATTAAATAATGTTAACGAAAGTTTTAATACAAGAAATGACCCATGTATATGCACTAGAATATATCCTGTATGTGAAGCTATGGTTAGAATTGCTCTTTTAGATGCCCTATTTATTGCTAAAGGCTATAGAGCTCTTTCTACTAACATAGATGATAGATGGAATGATTTATAATCTTTAAAATTGGCACGCAAAAGCCCTCTATTTACAGTGTAGAGGGCTTTTATATTTTTAATTCATTATAGACTTTGTCATCATTTTTCTATTATGTATATAAAAATCATATTTTAATCTATCCATAGCACTTTCTTGATCCATTTTCAAAAACTGAAGACAACTTTCTATTTTTTCTATGAATTCCTCTTCAACTGAGTCAAAAACTAAACCATATTCAAATCCCAATTTTCCAGGTTTCTTCCACATTATTTTGGCATCAAATACAAGTTCTTTGTTTTCAACAATTGTCTGAATATTTATAACATCACCTTTATTTTTTTCATGTTTAGAACAAATTGATAAACCATCAAGACTTAAATTTCTGATATAGGCAAAAGATTTCTCTTTGTCATTTGTTATGTAGGCACTTAAAGATACTGGAAACCTTTGAGTTATCCTTTTATTTGTAAGTGTCTGAATATTTTTTATATTAACAGATATGGTATTTTTGTTATAGTTGATATCTGTCACTGTAGCCTCACAGATATTAACTATATTTTCATTTTCATAACCTAAAACAACTGGATCGTCTACAAAATAGCTATAAATTAAAAAATCTTTTTCTGGCCTAATTATTATGTAGTCACTTTGAACATCGCTAATCAACCCCTTGTTTATTTTTTTCCCTGAATAGTGCTTAAGTGTAACAATTTCTCCTACTTTGAACTTCAACTTAAATCAACCCCTCTTAAATTTAATATTTTGAAGGACATTACTACATAGTTTGTTAAAAATTAAGTTTTAGTTGAACAGCAATAGCAAAAACATAAGAAATGTAAAAAATAAGAAAACTTTTGTTGATAAATAAGAAAATTTTGTAGTTTAAAATAAAATTTTCGTCTACAAAGCCAACTATATTCATTATAGCATATTTTAGAAGAAATTTTAAGTATATTTTTAATAAATATTAAATAAACTCTAATAATTTTTATTTTATCTTTAAATTAAAATAAATATATGAAAAAATTTGAAATGAAAGCTTTCTACTAATAAACTTGCAAAAAAGTGTTGTAATTTTACTTTTGATATGTTAATATATTAACAAAATGCAAGTTGAGTACTTATAAAATTCTATATTATTTTTTTTGTTTTTTTTACAAACAAAAATATAAAGTATAAAATAATCAATACTGCTTAACTTAATTATATTATTAAATTAATTGATAAAATCAATTACATAAAGGGGGATGTTAACAAAACTTAAATTAGTTTCTAAGTATATGATATCTTCATATCTTTGCAGGTTTCAAAATAATTTATTTAATAACAAAGAAGGAGTTTTCGTATGGATAAAATAGTATTAAAAAAATTTATTCTTCCTAAAGAACTGGAAGAAATTCTTATGGGAGCCTCAAAGGTAGTAATTCCCGATAGCAGACAACACTTAATTGATATGGCTCTTGGAAATGATGAAAATATTGATTTGTTTGAAGTTGCTTATGATGTTCCTGGAAAAGGGAAAGTAGTTGAAGCTACTGTTGCACGTTGCAACAACGGTGCTGTTGTAAATTATGAAGATGTTTACATGAGACGTCGTGACCCTGATTGTCTAGTTGTAGCTGACCAGGGGGAAACAGATAAGCCACGTTATGGAGAACTATACGGAGAAGATTTTGAACCAATTAGAAAAGAAACTTTTGATTGGTTTAAAGGAGAAGAGCTAATAGTGATGCCTTTTATGTCTGGAAGTGATGATTTAGGGTATCCATCACTTTTAATAGCTCCAATGAATGCTGGTTTTTTTGCTGCTGCACTTGCAGATTTACAAGGATTTGTTCCTAAAAATGAAATACCTAATAATTTCAAACCTAAGGTAACAATTTACTTAGCACCTACTTTTAGACATACACATTTTGATGGAAGACAGGTTGTTGTTCATAACCGAAAAAGTGAAATGCATGAACTGTTTTCATACAATCTGTACCCAGGTCCAAGTGCTAAAAAGGGAATTTATGGTGTCTTGATTCATATAGGAGAACTAGAAGGATGGGTAACTGTTCATGCTTCTTCAGTAAAAGTTATAACTCCTTATGATAATGTAATAACCATTATGCATGAAGGTGCAAGTGGTGGTGGTAAAAGTGAAATGTTAGAGCCTATTCATAAACAGCCAGATGGAAGTATTTTACTTTGCGAAAGTATTTTAAATGGTGAAGCCACATATATGGAATTAAAAGAAACTTGTGATCTTCATCCTGTTACAGATGATATGGCGCTATGTCATCCATCCCTTCAAAATGACAGTGGAAAACTTGTTGTTAAAGATGCAGAAAACGGATGGTTTTTAAGAATGAACCATATAACTCAATATGGTACTGACCCTCACTATGAAAAACTTAGCATACATCCAAAGGAGCCATTAATATTTTTAAACCTTAAAGGTGTTCCAGGTTCAACATGTCTTCTTTGGGAACACACTATGGATTCTCCAGATGTACCTTGTCCAAATCCAAGGGTTGTAATGCCTAGACGATTTATACCTCAGATTGTGGATGAACCTGTAGAAATAGATGTACGAAGTTTTGGGGTTAGGACTCCTCCTTGTACCAAAGAAAGTCCTACATACGGAATTATCGGTATGTTGCATGTATTGCCACCAAGCCTTGGTTGGCTATGGCGTTTGGTTGCTCCAAGGGGACATGACAACCCAAGTATAATAGATACAGATGGCATGACAAGTGAAGGTGTTGGTTCATACTGGCCATTTGCAACTGGTAGAATGGTGGATCAGGCAAATCTGCTTTTAGAGCAAATAGTTAATTCACCAAATACAAGATTTATTTTGATACCAAATCAAAATATAGGAGCATATAAAGTTGATTTTATGCCTGAATGGATAGCAAGAGAATATGTTGCTAGAAGGGGAAGTGCTAAGTTTAGACCTGAGCAATTGACAGAATCAAGATGTCCACTTTTAGGATATTCATTGAATTCTCTAAAAGTAGATGGTAATAAAATACCTAAAGGATTATTGCAAACACAGATGCAGCCTGAAGTTGGAATTGAAGGATATGACAAAGGTGCAAAGATCCTGACTGACTTCTTCAAAAAAGAACTAAAACAATTTTTATGTGAAGATTTAAATCCACTAGGCAGAAAGATTATTGAATGCTGTCTATCCGACGGATCATTTGATGATTATGTAGACTTAATTAAAACTAAATTATAAATTTTCTCTAATTCAAAATGTAATAAGGGAAGATTAAAACCCTTCCCTTATTAATAACTAAAGGTGAGAGAGGCTGAAAATTCTCTCATTTTTAGTTATTAATTTTATTCTAAAACACGTTGGATAAAGTCTTTGCTTTTAAAAAATATTGCTTTTATACTTTAACTATGCTAACATTTAATTCGTACAATAAATATGAAAACAAGAAACTTAAATCAATATTTAAATACAAATAATTTGTGTGAAATCTTATGCTAAAGGGGGCACAAAAGTGCAAACATATAATTATAAAGTTAAACCTGGTCCAGAGGGTTTTATAATTTCATCTGCTGCTATAGAAGGGGTAGTTTTACCTGAAAAAGGTGAGTCTTTAGTAGAGGGAAATATTTTAACTGAAATGGATGGAATGAAAAAGGTAGCTGAAAAACTGTTATCAGCTAAAAATCCTGTTTTTGTCCCAGGGCCACTTATTTTATGGAATTGGATGGATGGTGTTGAGGAAAAAGCAAAAGCTTTTATAGAACTTGCACAAACAGTTGGAGGAAAAATTATACCTATGCCTGACTACAGGCCTAAGTATCCTAAAATTGAACCTGAAGTGGAGATAAATCCTGTTCACCCCAACTTAACAATTATGCACCACAATATAGATGTATGTGTATTTGCAGGTATTCATTCTCATTATGCAAACCTTGCATTAAAACTTATTAGAGGCGGCACTAGTTGTTATACAATTTCTCTTTCAGAAGAAGTTGGAAATGAAGATGCTATGATTTCAATAAGAGATGTGGATGCTGCAAAAGTTAGACAACTTACTGAAATTACTAAAAATTTAAAGTGCCAGCAAGGAGGTAAGCATTGTGAATAAAACAACTAAGATAAGGCTATCTGGATTAGGAGGGCAAGGTGTAGTAACAGCTGCTCACATCCTTGGATTTGCTGCAACAAGAGATGGCAAACAAAGCACTGTAAATCCTTTTTTTGGTGCGGAGAAGAGATTGGCACCAGCTGATAGTTATGTGCGTATTTCATCTGATAAAATATATGAGAGGGGAGAAATTCTTGACCCCAATATCGTTATGGTATTTCACCCTCATGTAATTACCCAGGGCAAATGTTATTCAGTTCCTTTTTTTGAAGGTCTTATGCCTGGGGGAACAATAATAATAAATTCTGAAGAAGAACTTACGCTAAATGATGAAAATATAAAGGAACTTAAAAGTTTAAATGCTAAAATAACATATGTGTCTGCAACAAAAATATCCGTTGATATAGCTGGAACTGAACTAGCTACAAATATGTCCATGCTTGGGGCACTACTTGAAGTTACAGGGATTGTTTCAGATGAATCATTAGAAGCTGCACTAATTGACAGATTTCGTGGAGGAAAATTCGTTGCTTCTGGAACTACTGCAGCATTAGATGACGCATTAAAAGACAAGTATAAGAAAATAACTCAATTAATTGAAATGAATATGAAAGTTGTTAGAGAATCTAGGAAGCATATTAAAGAGGTTTCTATTTAAGGGGGCAAATAAAATGTATTTTTCTGTAAAACTTGATGAGGAAAAGTGTATAGGATGTAAGATATGCATTCTTGCCTGCCCTGAACCAAATGCAATAAGACTTACTGAAAATAAAAAAGTTTGTATTGATACAAACCGTTGCAAAGGCTGTTTTTTATGTGTATCAGTTTGTCCTAAAAAAGCATTGGAAAAAGGCAGCGAATAAAATTTAAAAACAAAAATTTCATTTGAGGAGATATATATGATGGTAAAGGAACAATGTGTTAAAAACCCAGAATACATTTTTTTCGAATCTCCACGGGAGAAGGCTTTTATAACAGGAAGTGAGGCTGTTGCCGAAGCTGTTAAAAGAGCAAATGTTGATATGGCAATAGCTTATCCTATAACACCACAAAGTGAAAGTATGCATCTTATTGGTGATTTATATGCAAAAGGATATTTAAAAGATTATTATCGTGCTGAAAATGAGTTTGCTGTTATGGCTGCAATTCATGGTGCAGCTTTAGGAGGAGGACGTGTATTTACTGCTACAAGTGGTCCTGGTACACTTAGGGCTATGGAGATGTTTCCTGTT